>SEDW01000004.1 GCA_004193325.1 Pseudomonadota bacterium
GGTGGTCGTCACCCAGTATCTCCTTGGGGTCTCCCGACCAAAGGTCACAAGACTCGTCATAACAAGCGAACTGATAAAGACATCATTCGTCGTAGAAACGCTAAGTAAACGGAGGTATGTTCAATGGCTCGTTCGATTAAAAAAGGTCCATTTGTGGACAGCTATCTCTTTAAGAAGGCTGAATCGGCGCTTAAAGATAAGAAGCCAATCAAAACGTGGAGCCGTCGCTCTACTATTGTTCCTGACTTCGTTGGTCTTAACTTCCTTGTCCATAACGGCAAGAAGTTTGTACCGGTTTTTGTCTCGGAAAATATGGTCGGCCACAAGTTGGGCGAGTTTGCACCTACCCGTACATACTACGGCCATGGTTCAGACAAAAAAGGTAAGAAGTAACGGATAGGGAGCTAGGCCTTGGAACGTTCATATAAAGCTGTCCTTAGGGACATCAGAGTAACCCCGCGCAAAGCACGGTTGGTAACAGATCTAATCAGAGGAAAGCCAGTTTCCGTGGCTCTCGATATGCTAAAAGCAACGCAGAAGAAAACTGCTCCGTTGTTGGCTAAGTTGATTCAGTCAGCAATGGCGAATGCAACTAGCACTTCAACAGTAGACGTTGACCGTTTGGTTGTTGCGTTTGTCTACGTAGACGAAGGCCAAAAGCTGAAACGTTTCTTGCCACGAGCGCAAGGACGTGCAACTCAGGTTAAAAAACGTTCGTCACACATCACAGTTAAATTAGCTGAGATTTAATCGGGAAGGGTAGGATTCGTGGGACAGAAAGTCAATCCAATCGGTTTTCGAACAGGTATCACACGCCCCTGGGCGCGAGTTGAAATCGAGCGAGCTGCCGCTAATATGCGCGTAAATATCCATTCGAGCCGTCCAGGCATCATCATCGGCAAAAAAGGCGCCGGCGCTGATAGCTTGAAAGCAGAGCTTGTTAAAGTATGTAAGATTTCTGGTGACCCGAGTATTAACGTATTCGAAATCCAGAAGCCAGATGCTGATGCATCTCTTGTAGCTCAAAGTATTAAGCAGCAGTTGATACGCCGTGTTTCGTTCCGCCGCGCGATGAAAAAATCCATCGCAAGCGCAATCAAAGCAGGTGCTAAAGGTATCAAGGTTCAGACTTCGGGACGTCTAGGTGGAGCTGACATGTCACGTATTGAAAAATACCGTGAAGGTCGTGTGCCTCTTCACACTCTTCGTGCTGACATTGATTACGGTACAGCTGAGGCTCTAACAACCTTCGGCCTGATCGGTATCAAAGTCTGGATCTACAAAGGCGATATCCTGGCTGATTAATCTGAGCCGTATTATGAGGAAAGTGCGATGCTATCTCCTAAGAAAATGAAATTCAGGAAGGCGCACAAAGGCCGCATTAAGGGTGATGCAATCCGCGGCTCAGAGCTGTCTTTCGGTGATTTTGGTCTACAAGCGTTGGAATCTGGAAAGATTACAGCTCGTCAGATCGAAGCTGCTCGTGTTGCTATGACTCGTCATATTAAACGTGGTGGCCGTGTTTGGATTAAGATTTTTCCAGACCATCCTGTAACTAAGAAGCCTCTAGAAGTTCGAATGGGTAAAGGTAAAGGTTCCGTAGAATTCTACGTAGCTTACGTTAAGCCAGGCCGAATTTTGTATGAAATGGATGGCGTTACTCCGGCAGTAGCGACTGAGGCTCTCAATTTGGCAGCTGCTAAGTTGCCAATTCGAACCAAATTGCTGTCAAAAGCGGAGGACATCTGGTCATAATGGATTACTTTAAAGTTACAGCTAAAGAGCTGCGGTCTAAAGAAGTCAGCGAACTTACGGGTTCTGTAAAAGAAATTCAGAAGCAGCTAGCTTCTATCCGTATGGACGTGTATACGGCACCTGCAGTAGGTGTGGGCAAAACAAAGAAACTCAAAAAAACTTTGGCCCGCATTCTGACGGTTGCTAACGAGAAGTCCCTTAAAAAGGGCTGAGAAAGGTGAAGCACGATGTCTGAAGTTAAAAATGAAGCGAAGTCTAAGCCTTTCTCGGGAGTCGTGACCTCCGACAAGATGGACAAATCGCGTGTAGTCACTGTTGAGCGTCTCGTTAAGCACGAGCGCTACGGTAAGTACACGAAACGTCGTACTAAATTGATGTTCCATGATGAGAAGAACGAGAGCCGTTTGGGAGACACCGTCTTGGTTATCCCTTCTCGCCCATACAGCGCGAACAAGCGGTTTGACCTCCTTAAAATCGTGAATAAAGCTGACGACGTAGCCGAATAACGAGTCAACTGCGAGATCAAAGGGCTAGTTCTATGATCCAAATGGAATCAGTGTTAATGAGTGGAGACAACTCCGGGGCTAAGGTCCTGAAATGTTTCAAAGTATTGGGCGGTAGTAAGCGTCGTTATGCAACTGTCGGTGATACCATCGTAGTTGCTATCAAAGAGACTATCCCGAATAGCAAAGTCAAAAAAGGTAGCGTTCACAAGGCTGTTATCGTTCGTACTTCTAAGGAAATCCTTAGAAAAGACGGTTCGACTATCCGCTTCGATGAGAACGCAGCAGTCTTGATCAAAGGCAAAGACAGTGAGCCAGTTGGCACACGTATCTTTGGACCAGTCGCTCGCGAAGTTAGACAAAAAGGTTTTGTCCGTATAGCTTCGCTCGCACCAGAAGTGATCTAAACGGAACGTACTGATAAAGGTGATAGAGATGGGTAACGTCCCCCGATTGCAAGAGCATTACAGCTCTATTAGAGAGCAACTCGCTAAAGAACTTGGCCTTGAAAATGCCAACGAGATCCCTCGTATTGAGAAGATCGTTGTCAATATTGGTCAAGGCGAAGCGGTTCAAAACCATAAGATCCTCGACGGCGCAATTGCTGACCTCGAGAAAATCACTGGTCAGAAGGCTGTTCTCACACGAGCGAAGAAAAGTATCGCTGGATTCAAACTTCGTGCTGGTGTGCCTATCGGGTGCAGCGTAACTCTGCGTCGCCAGAGAATGTACGAGTTCCTTGACCGGTTGATCAACGTTTCAATCCCTCGTATCCGCGACTTTCGTGGGTTCTCCCCGAAAGCGTTTGATGGTCGTGGCAACTATACGCTCGGCGTAAAAGAGCAGATCATCTTTCCAGAGATCGAATACGATAAAGTTGACCGTATCCGCGGTTTGGGCATCACCATTGTCATGAGTGCGAAAAGCGACATCCAAGCGAAAGCGCTACTGGACAAGTTTAGTTTCCCATTCAGAAAGTAATCCCAATAACTTGGGCAATTAGGAGCGACAATGGCTAAGCAAGCGATGATTGAAAAAGCAAAGCGCACACCGAAGTTCTCTTCACGCGCTTATACTAGATGCAATAAATGTGGCCGTCCAAAAGCCGTATATCGTAAATTCGGGATCTGTCGTATTTGTTTCCGGCAAATGGCCCTCGATGGCTTGCTGGCTGGCGTCACGAAGGCATCCTGGTAAAATAGTCGGAGAGAATCGATGCAAATCACAGATCCAATCGCTGACCTTTTAACAAGGATCAGAAACGCTCAGAAAGCTGGACACGAAGTAGTTAGCGTCCCAGCTTCGAAGATGAAAATCGCGGTCACACACATCCTTAAAGAACAAGGTTTTGTGCGTAACTACAAAGCTATCCGCGACAATAAGCAAGGTATCCTCAAGATTGCTCTTGCTTACAACGACAAAGGCCGTCCGGGGATCCAAGAGATCAAACGCGTCAGCACTCCATCAAAAAGAGTCTACGTGTCGGCTTCGACACTTCCTTTCGTTAAGAATGGCTTCGGCGTTGGTATCATATCAACTCCTACAGGCATCATGACTGATCGTGAAGCTCGTAAAAATCATCTCGGCGGCGAGTTCATCTGCTCTGTATTTTAATAGAGGTCGACCATGTCACGCATAGGTAAACACCCAATCGCCGTTCCGGGCGGGGTAGAAGTTAAGATCGAGGGTAACCTCGTTAAAGTTAAAGGCCCTAAAGGTCAGCTACAACGTGAGCTTCATAACTCCATCGTAGCTAAACTTGATGGCAACGTCCTTAGCGTCAACTTGGCGAAAGAGGGCGATAAAGATAACAGCAAGTTTCACGGCTTAACCCGTACGCTTATCGCTAACATGGTCGAAGGTGTCTCTAAAGGATACGAACGACGTCTTACACTTGTCGGTGTAGGTTATCGTGCAGCTAAGCAAGGCGCAGGTCTGAACCTTTCCCTAGGCTATAGTCACCCTATCTACTTTGAAGCTGCTAAGGGTGTAGATCTCGATATTGACAAGAACACGACAGTCATCGTTAAAGGTGCCTCGAAGGAACTTGTTGGTGAAACAGCTGCGAAAATTCGTAGTCTACGTGCACCTGAGCCGTATCACGGTAAAGGCGTTCGCTATGAAGACGAGAAGATCATCACAAAAGTCGGTAAGTCTGGCGGCAAGAAATAAGGAAACGGTGGGACTGCGATATGGCTAACACAATCAAAAAAGCTGCGCTTCGCGAGAAACGCAAAAAAAGAATTCGTAAGAAAGTGTTCGGTACAGCTGAACGTCCACGCCTAAGCGTTTTCCGTTCTGCTCGTCACGTATACGCCCAAGTTATCGATGATATCAAAGGTGTAACACTGGCTTCTGTCCACTCCTTCAAAAAAGGTTCTGAAGAGCGCGCTAACAAAGCCGTTTGTACAGAACTTGGCAAGAAGCTGGCAGAAAGCTGCAAAGCAAAGAATATCACTGCGGTAGTCTTTGATAAAAACGGTTTCGCCTATCATGGTCGCGTACAGGCTCTTGCTGAAGGCGCACGTGATGGTGGCCTCAACTTCTAAAAGAAATTTTGGAGACAGACGTGGCTCAAGAGCAAGGTCAAGGACAAGGGCAAGGCCAAGGTAGAAACCAAGGCGGCCGTGACGGTGGAAGAGATAATCGCGGTCCTCGCGAAGAAAATAAACGTGATGACAACCTTCAAGACCGAGTCGTTAATATCGCTCGCGTTGCAAAAGTTGTTAAAGGTGGTCGCCGTTTCAGCTTCTCCGCACTCGTAGTAGTCGGTGATGGCAAAGATATGGTTGGCTTCGGTCTTGGTAAAGCGAACGAGGTACCTGATGCAATTCGCAAGGGTGGCGAGCAAGCTAAAAAAGACATGATCAAAGTTCGTAAAGTCGGTAACACGATTCCATACGAAGTCGTTGGTCGCTACGGTTCTGCGAAAGTTCTTATGTACCCAGCGAAAGCGGGTAAAGGAATCATCGCTGGTGGTGCAGTTCGTATCATCGCTGAACTTGCTGGTATCCACGATATCGTTTGTAAAGTCCACGGTACACGTAACCACCAAAACGTGGTTCGCGCAGTTATCGATGGCTTGAAGCAACTTGAGAGCATCGAAGAGTATTCTTCGAATCTCGGCAAACAAGCCCACGAAGTTCTTCAGTCTCGCCACTAAAAAGAATTAGACGCCAACTGGAGTCATGCAATGGCAAAGATAGTCGTAAGACAAACACGTAGTCTTATCGGTAACCCGGAAGCTGCCCGTAAAGTCATCAAAGGCTTGGGTCTCGGCCGAATCGGTAAAGTTAAGACACACAAAGACAACAACTGCATTCGCGGGATGATTAACAAAGTTAAGCATCTCATCGAGTACGAACTAATCGCCGACTGAGGATGGAGAATCTATGAAAACTTTAGGAAATCTACATCCAGCTCCTGGCTCGAACAAAGACAAGAAACGTCTTGGTCGCGGTCCTGGTAGCGGTGTCGGTGGTACCTCGGGTAAAGGTCACAAAGGCCAAAAAGCACGTAAGAGCGGTAACGTTCGTGCGGGCTTCGAAGGCGGCCAGACACCTATGTATAGACGTTTGCCGAAACGAGGATTCAAAAATCCTTCTCGCATCGCCTATAATCCTATAAACTTAGAGGCTCTCAACGTATTTGAGCAAGGTTCAACAGTAACGCCTGAACTCCTTGCCCAACACGGATTGCTTCGCAATCCAGAGAGTCCTGTGAAGCTTCTGGCTCGTGGCGAGCTTAAAAAGAAGCTTACCGTCAAGTTTCATAAGGCAAGCGGGACAGCAAAAGCGGCAGTGGAAAAAGCGGGCGGTAAATTCGAGGAGATCTAATAGTGGGACAGCGGATATCGTCTCTGACTGAGGGTTTTGGAAATCAGCTGACAAAGAAGATATTGTTTACACTTGGATTTCTTGCGCTATATCGCATTGGCGTGCACGTTCCGATTCCGGGCGTGAACACCGAGGCTTTAAGTGAGTTTTTCAAAAGCCAGGGGGGAAACCTCTTGGGTATGTTCAATATGTTCTCTGGTGGCGCCGCCGCGAGATTTAGTATCTTCGCGCTCGGTGTAATGCCGTACATATCCGCATCTATTATCGTGCAGCTCCTCACAGTTATCGTTCCACATCTTGAAGCGCTCTCCAAAGAAGGCGATGCAGGACGTAAGAAGATAACCCAATACACACGTTACGGGACGATCGTTATTGCTCTGGTTCAGGGCTATATGATCGCCCGCACCGTTGCGTCCTCTAACACGGGTGCCGTTCCCTTCGTGACCGATCCTAGTACAACGTGGGCCATCCTGACGGCTATCTCACTTACTGCTGGTACGGCTTTCGTTATGTGGCTCGGTGAGCAGATCACTGATCGAGGTGTCGGTAACGGTATCTCTCTCATCATCTTCTGCGGTATTGTGGCGGGCTTGCCTTCGGTCATAGCTAATACTTATACGAAATTCAACAAGTCTGAAATGGAACTGGCTCAGATCGCCATTCTTGTCGCAGTGATCTTACTGATTACCGCGGGTGTGGTCTTCATGGAGCAAGCTGCAAGGCAGATTCCTATTCAGTATGCGAAGAGACAAGTCGGTAATCGTGTATACGGCGGCCAGACTTCCCATCTCCCAATCCGTATCAACACTGCCGGTGTTATTCCTCCTATCTTTGCTAGTTCACTTCTTCAAATCCCGATCACAATCGGTCAATTTGCGAAGACTGGTTGGGTAGCGAACGTAATCAATGGCGTCTTGATACCTGGCGGCTGGCTATACAATCTCGTCTACCTGGCGATGATTATATTCTTCTCGTATTTTTATACTTCGATTCAGTTCAAGCCGGACGACATTGCCGAGAACCTGAAGAAGCACGGTGGTTTTGTTCCTGGTATTCGACCTGGTGCAAGAACTTCGGAATTCCTCGGGCGCGTAATCAATCGTTTGACTTTGACCGGAGCTCTTTATCTTAGCGCGATTTGTCTGATTCCTTCGATCATCACGGACAGCTTCAATGTTCAGTTCTACTTTGGTGGTACAAGTCTACTCATCATCGTCGGTACAGCTCTTGAAACCTTCCGCCAAATCGATGCGCATCGCCAGTCTCTACGCTACGAAGCGTTCATGAAATCTACAAATATCCGTAGTCGTGGGAGTCGTAGGTGATCGTTGTTCTAACCGGTGCTCCTGGAGCCGGCAAAGGCACTCAAGCCGACCT
Organism: Pseudomonadota bacterium; assembly: GCA_004193325.1. Taxonomy (GTDB): domain Bacteria; phylum Bdellovibrionota_B; class Oligoflexia; order Oligoflexales; family Oligoflexaceae; genus Oligoflexus. The sequence continues at coordinate 7,472 of SEDW01000004.1, forward strand.
GATTGCTGAGAAACTCGGATACAAGAAAATTTCTACTGGCGACGCTCTGCGTCGTCAGATTCAAATCGGTAGCGATATCGGCAAACAAGCCCAAAGCATCATGGCTGAGGGTCGTTTGGTTCCTGATTCTGTCTTGCTCGGCATTTTAAAGTCCGAACTTGATGCAGCTGGATCCAAGCCGGTGTTACTAGACGGTTACCCCCGCAATCTTGCACAGGCGAAAGCTCTTCAAGATCTTGTTGGCACCGGGCTGATAAAAGCTGCTGTCCATCTCGATGTTGACTACCAAAGTCTCGCAAATCGAATCACAGGTCGTCGGACATGTGTGCAATGTGGCGCAAGCTATCATGTTGCGAATAGCCCGGCGCGTGTTGAAGGTGTTTGTGATAAATGCGGTGGAAGCCTTATACAGCGTCCAGATGATGATGCTGAAAAGGTGAAGACTCGTCTCCAGATATACGAAAATGATACTAGGCCAATATTGGATTTTTACCGGGATCTGGGCCTCTATCATCGGGTCGACGGCAACAGCCCCGCTCCGAAGGTCTTTGCAGAACTTAGCGGTTTGCTGCAATCTTTAGGTACCTGAACCACGGAAATATCCGTTCCGCTGCTCATTTGGTTTTCACTTGCTGATCCAGGGTGAACTGTGTACAGTTTCGCTTCATTGTTCTGGTGAGGCATTCAGACGCGAGTCCGAGGAATGTTATGGCCAAGGAAGATGTAATTGAAGTGGAAGGCGTTGTTAAAGAGCCCCTTCCCAACGCGATGTTTATAGTTGAGCTCGAGAACGGTCACGAGGTCCTTGCTCATATCAGCGGTAAAATGCGCATGCACTTTATCCGAATCCTGCCTGGTGACAAGGTTAAGCTAGAAATTTCACCATATGACTTAGGTCGTGGTCGAATTGTTTATCGTGCGAAGTAATTAAGGGTTCGAAAGAACTGAACAAAGAGATTCGATAGCCAAAACGGCGTGAGATCGATTCTGAGGGACAGAAAGAGGTTGTTCGAATGAAAGTTAGAGCTAGTGTAAAGCCGATCTGTGACAAGTGTAAAGTCGTACGCCGTTCGGGTGTTCTGCGGGTTATCTGCGAAGTTAAGAAACATAAACAGAGACAAGGCTAAGGAGTAACCCAATGGCACGTATAGCTGGTGTAGACCTTCCGGGTCAAAAACGAGTCGACATTGCACTTACAAGCATTTACGGTATCGGCCGTCGTTCTGCGAAAGTAATCGCTGCAGCTGCAGGGATCGCTCCAGATCGCAAGGCACACGATCTTAATCAAGATGAAGTTAACGCTATTCGTAAAGCAATCGAAAGCGAAGGCGTCTTGGTAGAAGGTGACTTGCGTCGTGAAATCTCCCTCAACATTAAACGTCTTGTAGATTTGGGCTGTTACCGCGGTCTTCGTCACCGTAAAGGTCTGCCAGTACGCGGACAAAGAACGAAGACGAACTCTAGAACTCGTAAGGGTCCTAGAAAAACTATCGCGAACAAGAAGAAGTAACAGCGCTAAATAGGAGTAAAAACAGATGGCTAAGGCGACTGTTGTTAAGAAGCGTAAAACGAAAAAGAACGTCCCTATGGGCGTGGCTCATATTCAAGCAACATTCAACAACACAATCGTTACGATCACAGATCTTAACGGCGAAGTGGTTGCATGGTCGACTGCTGGTGCTAAAGGCTTCAAAGGATCTCGTAAGAGCACTCCTTTCGCAGCTCAGGTTGCAGCGGAAGAAGCAGGACGTAAGGCAATGGACGCAGGAATGCGCTCTATCTCTGTCCTCGTCAAAGGTCCAGGTTCAGGTCGTGAAAGTGCAGTTCGTGCACTTTCGGCAGTTGGATTGCGCGTTAACCTTTTGAAGGACATTACACCAGTTCCTCATAACGGTTGCCGCCCTCCTAAGCGCCGTCGCGTTTAATAGGTCATATATTTGTTACTAGGGCAGTCTATTCGCGGATACTTCTAGACCGGTAAAAAACAATACTGCTAGAATCGATTCACAAATACTGTCCTGTTCTAGAGCCTTAGGGCTAACCTCGTTTTGGGGTCGGAACGATCGTTAACGAAGCCATGACGGAGAAGCGTCTATGCATCGCAACTGGCAAGACCTGATTACACCGAATAATGTTGAAATTGCCGCATTGACTGATACATACGGCAAGTTTATAGCGAAGCCTCTTGAACGGGGATACGGTATAACCCTTGGTAACTCACTTCGCCGCGTTTTGCTGTCCAGTATATCTGGCGCAGCTATCGTAGCAGTTCGCATCGAAGGTGTGGAACACGAGTTGAGTACAATCCAAGGTGTAAAAGAAGACGTTACGGATATTATTCTTAACTTGAAGCAAGTTAATATCCGCTATCTGGGTGAAAACGACGCACGTATTACGCTCAAGTCTAACGGCGAAGGTGTTTTGCGAGCTGGTGACATCCAAGCAAGTAGCGATGTAGAAATCCTCAACCCTGAGCAACATGTTGCAACGGTTGGTCCTGATGGTCGTCTCAACATGGAGATGATTGTTCGTCACGGACGTGGGTACGTTTCTGCTGAGCAAAACCGGACAGAATCGATCCCAGTGGGATATATCGTAACCGATTCTATCTTTGCACCGGTTCGTAGGGTCGCGTACAACGTGTCCAACGCCCGTGTAGGTCAAATGACCGATTACGATAAATTGACACTAGAAGTGTGGACAAATGCTGCTGTTCGTCCGGATGATGCGCTAGCTTATGCTGCCAAAATCCTTAAAGAGCAGCTCACGATCTTCATCAACTTCGACGAGTCAGAAGAAGTCGAGAGCCGTAGCCTTGATACACCAATCGAAGCGCGTCCTCAGTTGAACGAAAACTTGTTCAAAACTGTTGACTCACTTGAGCTTAGTGTACGAGCTGCAAACTGTCTCGAAAATGCCAATATCAAGTATATCGGTGAGCTTGTAACGAAAACTGAAGCAGAAATGCTTAAGACCAAAAACTTCGGTCGCAAGTCGCTCAACGAAATCAAAGATATCCTGGCTGAGATGGGACTCTCACTTGGTATGAAGATTGATGGCTTTGACCCATCTATGTTGAGACAAAAAGAAAACGAAAGTAATTGAAGGTAGAAGAGGCAAAATATGCGACACAAGCATGGATACAGAAAACTCGGTGTAGACTCTGCTCACCGTAAAGCGATGTTACGAAACCTCGCAACTTCGCTGATCACACATGAACGCATCACAACTACTGTTCCACGTGCGAAAGAACTTCGCAAAGTAGTTGAGCGTATGATCACTCTCGGCAAGAAAGGTGAACTCTCTCACCGTCGTGCTGCTGGTGGATACCTTTTCGAAAAAGATGCAGTTGCTAAGGTCTTCGGTGATCTCGCTACTCGCTTTAAAGATCGTAAAGGCGGTTACACTCGCATCGTCAAAAGAGGCGTTCGCGCTGGTGACAATGCAGCTCTCGCTTTGATCGAATTCGTAGATTACGAACTCGGCCAAAACAAAGAAGCTCCAAAAGCTTAATTTTCTAAAGCCCACCTGTTCAGGTGGGTTTTTTTTGCCCGCTTTTTAAGCAAAGACGCAGTGATATACTTTCCATACGGAGGCATATCATGAAGCTCTTTATCGCCATTTTCTCGGTATTCATGTGCTTTAGTTGTCGCAGCATGCAGACTCTCACAGATGGGTTTGACACCTGGAGCTTTGCGACTACTGGCGGCACGGTCTTTGGAAGCCCCTTTCAAGTCACAACTAAACAACTCCATTTTGATACTGGTGAATTATTCGGGAAAGATATTGTTCTTGAGGGCAAAGTTGAGTATTTCGGCGCAGCTTTTACCCACCTTCTTCTAGCAGATAAAGAAGGCAAGGTTCTGGTAGTAACCACGGAACTCCCTGAATCCTATAAAGAATTTAAAGATGAGCAGAATCCCAAGATTCGAATACTTGGTCGTCTGGAACGAGGCAAAAAGGGTCTACCCTATTTAATGGCTCGTGCAGTGGACACCGTCGAGCATTCGGCTCGTTAGAACAAATCTTTCAGAAGATCGGAAATCTAAGGTATATTTGAGCTTGGCGCTGCCTCGGCGGCTGAACAGGGGATGCCAGCTCATGATCTTGTTTTTTTACGTTCTGAAAGATTTTATTAAGTACGTAATTGGAACTCTTCTCCTCGTCGTTTTCCTATTCCTCCTCTTCGACTTTATTCATAAAACCACGCGATATATTCCCCGTTATAATCCAAATGCTAACCTGCTCATTAAGTACTACATCTACTTTATCCCAAATTTGATTGCTCAGGCTTTGCCAATTGCATCCCTGCTCTCGTCCGTTGTCACCATGGTTCTCTTGAGCCGGACCAACGAGATTACGGCTATGCGGGCTGCGGGTATGGGGCCTTTACGTCTAGGACTGCCGATTATTTTTGGTGGTTTTATGATGTCGGTCCTATCAATTTTCGTTGGCGAAATTGTTCTTCCTAAAGCAGCTACACGCATGCATTTCATCGAAGATGTTCAGATTATGCGAGGGTCCGAAACGCAAATCACCGAGGGTGCCCGTTGGGTTAAGAATGCAAATGCTCTCTATAATTTTCGCGACTACGATCCAATTACCAACGTCATGACCGGTGTTCGGGTGATCGAGACCGGCGAAAATTTTAGGCCGAAACGCAGCATGGAGGCTCGCCTCGCCACCTTTCGCCCGGATCAAAAAGATTGGCTTTTGGAAGATGTGAAGATTCTCTATTTTTGGCCCAAAGGAACTCTTTCCTATTCTGAGAAAAAGGAAGTGATAGCAGTCAGTATTCCTGTTGAACCCTCTAAGCTTAAACGCGAGCGCCGCGTTCCTGCAGAACTTTCATCACAAGAGCTCATGGACGCGATTAAGAAGGGTTCAGATTCCGGTATGGACGTGCAGAGTTATCGCGTCGATTTTCATTCCAAGATCGCGCAGTATTTTGCCGCTTTTGTCGTTTGTCTCATTGGTCTGAAGTTTGGATATAAATCAGAACGCACGATGGAGACTGCGCGCGGTATTCTCGTCGCGATATTTATTGGAGTGAGCTACTGGGTGATAATGAGTTCGACTCGAGGACTGGCTATAAAGGGTATTGTCCATCCGATGATTACCGCCTGGGCGGCAAACTTCGTGATTTTTGGAGTATCGGTCTGGAATACCCTCCAAGGCAGAAGAAAAGCCTGAGGATCACTCTCCTAGAAATAGGTTTGTGACTTCTTTGAAATCAAGAGCCAACGGGTGGTGGCCTTGAGCAGGCTTAGGGTCTCGCATGAGCTGACAGGTTTTCATTCCTGCATTTTCAGCGGCATCGAGCTCTTCCTTTATATCAGACAGAAAAAGGATATTTGCAGCGTCCAGCCCAAGTTTTACAGCAATGTTAGTGTAAGATTCAGCTTCGCGCTTATGCCCTACGGCTGTATCGAAATTCGCTGCGAATAAAGGCGTGAGGTCACCGGCTTCCGAGTGCTTAAAGAGTAGCTTTTGCGCTTGGACGGATCCAGACGAGTAGACCGCCAGGACAAGGCCCGACTTCTTCCATTTCTCCAGTTCCTCCTTCACTTCGGGGTAAACGTGACCCAAATAGGCTTTTGCTTCAAAGCCTTCCTTCCAGATCATACCCTGTAGTTCTTTAAGACTGGCTTTCTTGAGGTCTTCGTCGATCCATTTTTGAAGCAGCTGAGTGACTTGAGCAGCATCTGGTTTGCTGCCCTTGGGCTGTCCTAGATCCTCAGTCCATATTTGGTCGACAATTTTTAAAACGTCGGACTGATTGTTCTCACTCAGGAAGCGAAAGAAGTTGGCTCTCGAGTAAGGAAAAAGGACTTTGTGCACGAATTCGATTGAACTCGTGGTGCCTTCAATATCAGTCAAAACACAGCTAATCATAGGGCCACCTTAGTAGGCTGGATTGTATTTTTTGTCGACGCCCGAGCCTGTGTAGTTCGGTACCCAACCGGATTGATCGATGAAGACACGAATAGCCTTCACGAAAGGCGTCGGACCAAGGTCGAACCAATGGGTCGTATTGGCAGGAACGCTGAGCAGGTCTCCTGCCCGGCAGGTCACCGAGAAAACCTCTTCGCCAATGTGAAACCAAAAGATGCCCTCACCGTCGACGAAGAATCGAATCTCGTCTTCCGTATGGGTGTGCTCGGCAAGGAATTTGTTGCGGATCATATCGAGATTCGGCGTTTCGCTATGAACATTGATTACGTCAGCCGTCTGATAACCGCCGCGCTCCATGAAGGGTTTTAAGTCTTTCGCATAGGCGGCAAGCACTTCGTCCTGGGTCGAGGTTGGGGCCAGTACTTTCTCCGCTTTCCAGCGATCATGCCATATCCCACGCGATTCCAAGAAAGATTGGATTTCTTTGAAATTATCGATAGTTATATTTGCGTCTGGAATTTTTAGGACTGCCATAGGAGCTCCTTTGCATTAGCGAACACTGACCGTTCTAGGGCTAGCAGATTTATGTGGATAACTCGAGGAAATTTCAATCCATCACTCAGCCTACACGGATCCTCATCTTATCGGAAACGGATCGGCCATGGTTGAGAAAAAGCAAAGGCGCTTTTGGTGTTTTGCAAGGCCTTAGAACTACCTCAAATGTATTAAAGGTATCAAAGTGTTGCGTTGGTTCGTGGCTTTCGGATATCCTGAATTTATCCGGCCTCTCCCTTCTAATCGAGCCATAAAATAGGTCAAAAGAGTTGACTTTATTTGGACTGCTTGATAAACCCTAGGGCGTGCAAACCCGTTTGTACAAATCAATCATGGTTTTCTTTTGCCTTGTCACCGTGATGGTGGAAGGGCTTTTTTATTTTTGGTTGGAATTTATGGATCGCCATCAGCGCGACAAAATAGTTGAGCATATCAATCCCCTCATTCTTCCTTTGGGCTATGAATGCCTTGAAGCCGATTGGGACGGCTCCGATAACACCTTAAGGATCTTTATCGATCAGCCCGGTGGCATCGTGATGGAAGATTGTTTGAAAGTGAACAGCGTCCTCATCGAAGACGAAGCTCTCGATAAGCTTGTGATGCGCGATTATCGCCTCGAAATAAGCTCTCCCGGAGTCGATCGTCCTTTAAGGACTTTAGAACACTTCCGAAGCGTGGTAGGTCAAAACATCCGAGTTCACCTTACTGAAAAATATCAGGAACGTGCAAACGGTGTGGGCAGGCTGGAAGCCATAGACGGCCAGGATTCTTTTTCAATGAATATGCCATCTGGCGCTTGGACTTTTCCCTTTAAGGCTATCCGTAAAGCAAATCTAATGTTTGAATGGAAGTAGCCATTTTGTCCTAAGGTGTAGGGATTAGTCCATTCCACATCAATCTTTTGACCTTCCCATAAGGATCGACAGACGATGACTTTACTCGACAGCAACGAAATTGAATCTGAACTACGCAAGGTCATCTCGACTGTTAGTCGTGATAAAAACCTGGATAAAGCTGTCATCATCGATGCTTTGCAACAAGCTGTTGTTCATGCGGCGCGCCGTAGCCTTGGAGCCACAGCCGACCTTGAAGCTCATTACAATGAAGAATCTGATGAGATTGAACTCTATCAGTTCCGCACTGTTGTTGATGACGATGACGTCGCTAACGAGAGCATTGAAATCAGCATCGGCGACGCTACGAAGCTCGACGCTGAAACAGTTCTTGGCGACGCGATCGGTATCAAGCTCGATACGACTAAGTTTGGGCGTATTGCAGCTCAGTCGGCTAAGCAGATTATCGTACAAAAAGTACGTGATGCGGAACGCTCGCAGATATTTGATGAATTTAAAGACCGCAAAGGCGACATCCTTTCCGGTTATGTACGTCGTTTCGAAAGAAACGATATCATTGTCGACCTTGGTCGCACAGAAGCTGTCATTCCTTACAAGGAACAGGTTCCTACTGAAAAATTCCGCGTGAAAGACCGCATTCAGGCTTATGTTACTGACATTAAGCGCTCGAGCCGTGGTCCACAGGTGGTTATGTCCCGCGCTCATCCTGGTTTCCTCGTGCAGCTCTTCAGTCAGCACGTTACCGAAATCTATGATGGCGTTGTAAGCATCGAAGCCGCTGCTCGTGATCCAGGCTATCGTTCTAAGATTGCTGTGTATTCCCGTGATAGCACGGTTGATCCGGTCGGCGCATGCGTCGGTATGAAGGGGTCCCGCGTTCAGGCTGTTGTGAGCGAACTCAACGGCGAAAAAATCGACATTATTCCATACGACCATGATCCAGCCCGTTTGGTTTGTAACGCACTTGCTCCAGCAGTCGTTAGCAAAGTGATCGTGGATGAAAACATGCACGGCATGGAAGTCATTGTGGCTGATGACCAACTCTCGCTTGCCATTGGTAAGCGCGGTCAGAACGTCCGTTTGGCTGCTCAGCTCACCGGCTGGAAGCTAGATATTAAGAGTGAGTCTTCAATCGAAGAGAAAATGGCTGGCGCGAAGGATCTTTTGACAACAATCAAAGGTCTGGACGAAATGATGGCAGAGCTTTTGGTTCAAGAGGGGTATACAACTCCTGCTGAAGTCGCTGCTTTGTCACCACGCGCGCTCAATCGACTTCTCAACATGGAGCACGACCAGGCTCTGTCGTTGATTGAAAACGCTCAAGTCCTTGCTGATATGGTCGCTCAAGGCAAAGCCGAGATTAAGAAGCCAACGGTCCGTGACGATTTCCTTGCGAACTCTTCCGCCGCGCCCCTTACTCTTGACAATAAAGTAGAAGACTCTCAAATTAGCGAACGAGTAAAGATCTTTCTGGAGCTGTCTGGTGTTGGTGAGGCTTCGGCCCACGCGCTCGCTGACGGTGGCTACGTCACAATAGGTGATATTGTCGCTGACTCGGCTGAGGAAGTTGCTCAGAAGACAGGGTTGTCTATCGGGGTTGCTCGTACCATTCAAATGGCTGCAGATCGTTACCTACAGTCCGAATAATTGGGACACCTAGGTGAATATTGGGGGACTCTTAACGAATGTCAAAAATTCGTGTCTATGAATTAGCTCGTGAACTCAAAATCGAAAGCAAATTGCTGGTCAATAAGCTGAAAGATTTGGGCATCGAGGTGTCGAGTCATCAAAGTACTTTGAGCGCAGATCAGGTTCTTAAGATAAAGCGTGAGCTTTCATCTTCGGGAGGATCAAGCGAAGGCAGTACTGTGAGTGCTGCTCCTCGTACGAGTCCGTCTGTCATACGTAGACGTCGCGGTGCTGATGAAGCAGCCGAATCTACTGATGGAGGGAGCGAGGACAATCTCGCTGCTGGGCACGAAGACGAACCAGCACCGATGGTGGCTGAGGCCCCCCAAGTTGCTGCCGCTCCTGCTTCTGCACCGGCAACAGTCAGAAGAGAAAAAGCCAAAGAACCTTCAGTAGCCAAAGAGTCTACGGTGGCTGCGAAAGCAGAGACGCCGAAAACCGCCGCTCCTGAAAATATAAAAGCCGTTCAAGATCAAGAGGCTCCTAAGGCCGAGATCCCAGCGAAAAGCGTACAGGTACAGGAAGTTTCTGTCAGTGCGGAGCCAGTGGCCGAAAAGCCGGCGCCAACACTAGCTCGCGAGAACGCAAAGACAATTCCAAGTCCTGCACCGGAGTCTCGATCTATGTCTCGCCCGCAAGAGAATTACGATTCGGCGAAAATCGTCCGACGTGAGCCGTTGGCACCACCAACGCCTCCTCCTGCACCAACACCGGTGGCGCCTCCAAGGCTCCAACCAAGTGGTGCTGCTACGATTATTCGTCGTGCTAGCCCAGAGGAAATGGAACAACGCCAGCAGTTGCAGCAGCAACAGGCGCAAAGTCGTTCTGCAAATCCAAGCCCGATCATTCGCGTTGGCGCAGGCGGACACCCAGGTGTTCCAGCTGGCGGTGGCCCGATTCGTCGTGATGGACCACCTCCTCGTCGTGAGGAAGGCGGACGTCCTCCTTTCGGAAGCTCAGGCGGCAATCGCAGCAGTAGCAGCAGCGATCCTATCTTCAGAAAACCGGTTGAAGCTGAAGTTTCAACAGGTCTGACAGACTCTCCAGCTCGTCGCTGGGAAGATATTACGAAATCGAAAGATCGCGATAAGAAGAAACTTACTGCAGCTGAAGCAGAGCAAGAAGCAGCAGCTAAGAAGAATCCTAAGATTCGTCGTGATCAGGTCAATATGCGTTCTCTTCTCGACCAAGTGGCTTCACTTGAAGCGGAAGAGGCAGATCCAGGTATCGAGGTCGCTGAGCTTCCCGTCGAAGTCGAGAAGATCAAGCGTACCGTTTATACCCCTCCGGGAATGGGTCAAATTCAACACGGCAGCAGCCGCGGTGGATCGGGTGGTCGTAAAGATCTTCGTCGTCGTAAAGACCTCAAGAAGACTCAGGTCACAACTCCTCGTGCCGCTTACCGTATTGTAACGATGGGTAACTCCATCACAGTCGCGGAACTTGCAAAACAAATGGCGGTTAAAGCCGCTGAGATTATCAAGAAATTGATGATGCAAGGGATGATGACGACCTTGAATCAAGCTATCGACGTTGATACAGCGACCTTGTTGGCGACTGAGTACGGCTTTGAAGTCAAAACAAACATCATTACACTCGACGATATCCTAACTGAGAAACGTAAAGCTCACGAAGGCGCTGAGTTTGTGGAACGTCCTCCGATCGTTACTATCATGGGTCACGTCGACCACGGTAAAACTTCGATCCTGGATGCTATCCGTAAAGCGAAGGTTGCTGCATCGGAAGCCGGCGGAATCACTCAGCATATCGGCGCATACACAGTTGATAAAGACGGCAAGCGTATCGCTTTCCTCGATACACCGGGTCACGAGGCTTTCTCCTCGATGCGTGCTCGTGGTGCCAAGGCTACCGATATTGTTGTCCTCGTAGTTGCAGCTGACGACGGTGTCATGCCTCAGACAGTTGAAGCGATCTCGCATGCTCGCGCAGCGGGTGTGCCGATCATCGTAGCTATCAACAAAATCGATAAACCTTCGAAAAACCTCGACCGCATCAATAGCGAGCTCGCTGAGCACGGTATTCAATCGGAAGAGTGGGGCGGCGAGAACATCTTTGTTAAGGTGTCTGCACTCAAAGGTATCGGTATCGACGAACTCCTCGAAGCCATCTTGCTTCAGGCTGAAGTTCTCGAACTCAAAACTCCTCTCGATGTTCCTGCATCGGGTGTCGTAGTCGAAGCCCACCTCGACAAAGGTCGCGGTCCGGTCGCAACGATCATGATTCAAAAGGGTATTTTGAAAGTCGGCGACTTCGTGGTTGCAGGTACTTCTCTCGGCCGCGTTCGTGCGATGCACGATCAGACCGGTAAGCGCTTGAAAGAAACTGGCCCATCCACTCCAGTCGAAGTTGTAGGTCTGGCATCAGTACCTATGGCTGGTGATCAGGTTGATGCGGTTGAAGATGAGAAAACCGGTAAGGAAGTTGCGGACTGGAGGATCGATACTGAGCGTCTTAACGCTTCGACTCGTTCATCGGCTGCCACTCTTGATCAGCTTCTCGCTAAGGTTAAAAATACGGAAACTCCAGAAGTTCCGATCATTATCAAAGCCGATACCCAGGGTTCGGTTGAGGCCATCAGCGAAGCGATTCTTAAGCTTAACAGCGATCGCGTACGTAACCGTATCGTCCACAAGGCGGTTGGTGGTGTTAACGAATCTGACGTCTCGCTTGCAACAACCTCAGGTGCCGTCATCATCGGCTTTAACGTCCGTGCCGTCCGCGGCCTAGACGAACAAGCTGAGAAACAAGGCACATTGATCAAGTACTTCTCAGTAATCTACGACATCGTTGATGCACTGAAATCGGTCATGGCGGGTAAACTCCCTCCAATCCAAAAAGAAGTTATCTTGGGTCATGCTGAAGTTCGCGCAACGATCAAGGTTCCAAAAATTGGTCTTGTCGCAGGTACCTCGGTACTCGACGGTAAGATTACTCGTCAGTCGCATCTTCGCCTCATCCGCGAAAGCGTCGTTGTCTTCACAGGCCGCGTAGGTTCCCTCCGCCGCTTTAAAGATGATGTCCGCGAAGTGGTTCAGGGTTATGAATGCGGTATTGGCATCGACGGATATTCAGATGTTCGTGAAGGTGACATTATCGAGTCATTCATCATCGAAGAGCATGCAGCAGTCCTTTAAGAGGAATGCTCGAGCAAAATTAAAAGGCTATGGACGGCCCTCCCCGCGCGCAAGCTAGGGAAGGGTTTTCCTTTTTTAAGTGCATGAAAGGATTCTTATGGGTCTCAGAAAAGACCAACTCGCTGACCAGATCCGAGACATTCTCGCGATGAACTTCCAAGGTGGACGTTTGAGCGACCCTCGTCTCGAAGGGGTTACGATTACAGCTGTTAAGCTAACGGCTGACCTTCAACAGGCAACCGTTTTCTATAGAACTTACAATGACGCCGATGGTGTGCCGGCCATGAAAGGCCTGACCTCCGCTGCTGGCTTTTTGCGTAAGAGCCTAAGTGAAGCTCTCGACGTTCGTCGAGTTCCTGAACTCTTCTTCAAATACGACAAGAGCATCGAGTATGCGGGTCGAATTGAAACGGTTTTGGACAGTATTCACAAAGAAAAGAAAGACTCTCAGGAAGACTGAGGTCCAGGAGCTCATCCGTTGAATCAGAAGCCTCAGGCTATCAAAAAGCATTCTCTTAACGACGGCATGATCGTCGTTTATAAGCCGCGCGGCATGAGCTCGAAAGATGTCTCACGCTGGTTCGAACGCCGTTTCACCCGCATTAAAATGGGTCACGTCGGGACTCTGGATCCGATGGCTGAAGGTGTTTTACCCGTTCTTTTCGGCAAAGCCACCCGTATCCAGGACTTCCTGCTTGCCGGCACCAAGTGCTACGAGTTCGATGTTAAGTTTGGTACGGCTACCGATACGCTCGACCTCGATGGCGAAGTCATCGCGGAAGCGCCGGTTGGCGATTTTACCAAAGACGATATCGATAAAGTATGTGCGGAAATGGAAGGGAGTTTCACACAAATTCCCCCGCTTTATTCAGCGATTAAATATCAGGGTAAGCCTCTTTACGAGTACGCTAGAAGCGGTCGTGGCGATGAAGTTCCCAGAGATCTGCTTCGTAAACAGGTCCAAATCGACAGAATGGTCTGTCTCAAATACGAGGACGGTATCGCTACCCTCCGCGTAAATTGTTCAAAAGGGACTTACGTACGCGTACTTTCGCATCACGTAGCGGAAACTCTTGGCACTATTGGTGTAGTTATTCGCTTGTTAAGAGTGGCAACGGGAGACCTCGATGTGGGGACTGCTGTTTCTCTTGACACACTTGAGCAGGAGCAGGAAGCTGTTGCCAAGTATATAATTCCACTGGAAAATATCCGTCTCGATATTCCAAGTTGGCACGCAGAGGATCCTGCCCTTATCCAGCGTTTAAAAATGGGTCAGGAAATGCACGTGGAAATGAAAAGCTTCGAGACGGGACTGACGCAAAGTGATAATAAGCGAAGTTCAATCAAGTCGCTTGACCATATGATCCTAATAGATAAAAGTGGTCAATCTTTTGGAATAGGCAGCGCATTGGTGCTTAATACCGGGCGTGTAGCTGTAAGAATGAGGAGAGGACTCTCATGAGCGGTCAACTAAAAAATTATCTTTTTACCTCCGAATCTGTGAGTGAGGGCCATCCCGATAAGATCTGTGACCAGATCAGTGATGCGATTCTCGACGCACTCCTCGAGCAAGATAAGTATTCGCGCGTAGCGTGTGAGACTCTTGTCAAGACAGGTCTCGTCGTCATTGCTGGTGAAATCACCAGTAAAGCGGTCATCGACTATGCTGCGATCGCCCGTAAAACAATCGAAGAAATCGGCTATAACGATGGCGCACTTGGCTTCGATGCTAAGAGCTGCGGCATCATCATGGCTGTTGAGCAGCAATCAGCTGACATCTCCATGGGTGTTACTGAGGGCGCTGGCCTCCACGCAGAACAAGGCGCTGGCGACCAGGGTATGATGTTTGGTTACGCGGTAAATGAAACAGCTGAGCTTATGCCAGCTACCATCAGTTACTCGCACAAACTTCTTAAAAATCTTTCAGACAAGCGCCGTAAAAATGCGGTTCCTTTCCTTCGTCCCGATGCAAAGAGCCAGGTCACAGTTGAATACCGTGATGGCAAAGTTGCTCGCGTGGATGCAGTTGTTATCTCAACTCAGCATTCGCCAGAAGTGTCTCACAAAGAATTGTCTGACTACGTGATCAACGAAGTCGTTCGTAAAACTATTCCGGCTGAACTTCTCGACGCCAACACCAAGTATCACATCAACCCAACAGGTCGCTTCGTAATCGGCGGCCCACAAGGTGACTGTGGTTTGACTGGTCGTAAGATCATCGTCGACAGTTACGGCGGCCACGGTGCTCACGGCGGCGGTGCTTTCTCTGGTAAAGATCCAACTAAAGTTGACCGTTCGGCAGCTTACATGGGTCGTTACATTGCGAAGAATATCGTAGCTTCAGGTGTTGCTGGCAAATGTCTCGTTCAGTTGGCTTATGCAATCGGTGTAGCGGAACCAGTTAGTGTTTTCGTTAATACTTATGGCACAGGCAATGTTTCTGACGAGAAACTTGCTGGCGTTATCCGCGAAGTCTTCCGTTTGACTCCACGCGGTATCACCGAAACTCTCGACCTTCTTCGTCCTATTTACCAAGCAACCGCTTCGTACGGCCACTTTGGCCGCGACATGTTCCCTTGGGAAAAGTTGGATAAAGTCGACGCCCTCAAGAGCGCGCTTCGCTAAACTAAAGAAAAATTCTAGAATAGAAACCTCGGCTAAACTTTAGCCGGGGTTTTTTATTATTGGCGCTCCCTGGCCCGGCAAGTTACATTGGTGGTTATGGAAATAAAGTTTTACCCAAAAAAGCAGCGACTTGTTCTGATTAACCGCGACTTTCAGTTTCGTTATACCGGAGCTGCTGTCCTGGTCGGACTTTTGTCGACTATGCTGACAACGACGCTGATACTTTATCCTCTCTACACTTTTAAAATCCTTCGATTGCCATTCTTCCTTCCGTATCCTGTCGTCGGTCTTATTGGACTTGCCGCGATACTGAACGTTCTGCTTGTTGGCTTCATGGGAATTCTCATGACACACCGAGTGGCTGGACCAATGTATTCGCTCGTACGCCAGTTCCGAAGAGTGGAAGAGGGTCGTTGGTATGGACAGATGCGTATCCGCGATGGCGATGATATGCGCTATGTCGTGCGTAATTTTAATGCAATGATGGAAGCAATTAACAGTCAAGCTCACCTCGACTCTGACAAGCTCAGGAATATCCGTGAGGTCTTGGTTTCAAGCGAATTAACTGAAAGCGAGAAAATTACCCGTGCCCTTCTCGATCTGAAGGTGCTCGACAGTAAACTCCGCGCTCGCTTGAATGCCGAATCTGAGCCCAATGAGTCCGACGCTTAAAGGCTCGCTATGTATATTGAACGTCTCAGTGGAACCTTTGCAGCCACGCTTCCAACCGGCATCATTCTCGATGTAAACGGCATTGGATACGGGATTGAAATACCACTATCGACTCTCTGCCAACTTCCAAAAGTCGGCAGTAAAATCAATCTTTGGATTTCGACTTATGTACGAGAGGACGCTTTGCGCCTCTTCGGCTTTCGAACCTATGAAGACCGCCAGACCTTTGAAGTCCTACTGAGCCTCGCAGGCGTTGGACCAAAGGTGGCGCTTGCCATTCTTTCAACTCTGACCCTCACAGCGCTTGAAGTTGCAGTTGCCAAGAACGACACAAAAATTCTCGTGAGCGTACCTGGTGTTGGTCCTCGCCTTGCTGAGAAGATTCTCGTCGAGCTCAGACCAAAAGTCGCCAGACTTCAAGTGGCAAAGCAGCTCGATCTCCAGGAAGAATTTATTCGTCTCGATGCACAGGGTTTTGAACCAATTGTGAATCATGGCGAGAATGAGGACGCTTCGACCAAACGTGAAGCTCTCTTCGAAGACTTGAATTCCGCCCTGGAAAACCTCGGCTATAAAGACAAGATCATTCAGCCTCTCGTTCTGAAGCTGCGTAAACACAGTGACTTCAAAGATCTGCAGGACCTTATGCGACAGGCTTTAAAAGAGCTAACGCAGGGTTCGATCGAAGTGGAACGTCATCAACCACTTCCAGCTGCGCCGAGCAAAGCCCGAGACAAAGAAAAAGCGAAAAGCTCGCCACAGCCGAAGTCTTTGGGCTTCTCCGATGACTCCGTATTTTAAGGAGTTGATACGCTATGGATAAAATCGAAATAAAAATTCAGGAACATACTTTTCGTTCCGAGCCCGTACTCACCGAGACGCGGGCTTTTGAGCATGAAGAGAATACTGAGCAGCAGATCCGCCCCCATCGCTTTGTCGATTATCCGGGTCAGGATGCTGTTAAAAATAATTTACAGGTCTACGTAGCGGCTGCCCGGATGAGAAATCGTCCGCTCGACCACACGATTCTTCATGGCCCTCCCGGACTTGGTAAGACAACTCTGGCCAAGATTGTGGCCTTCGAACTCGAAGCCCCATTCTACCAGACGAGTGGGCCTTCGATCGATAAACCGGGCGATCTTGCAGGCATCCTTGCCGGGATTGAGCCAGGTGGAGTTCTATTCATCGACGAGATTCATCGTCTGCCTATTACGGTGGAGGAGATCCTCTATTCGGCGATGGAAGATTTTTCCGTGGATATCCTTGTCGGTCAGGGTCCTTCTGCGCGAACCGTACGGATGCCGATCAATCCTTTCACGCTCATCGGCGCGACGACGCGTATGTCGAGTCTTTCCGCGCCTCTGCTGTCTCGTTTTGGAATTCAGGAGCATTTGGAATTCTACGATGCGGAATCGCTCGCCATAATTCTCAAGCGGAGCGCCTCGGTCTGGGATCTCGAACTGACTCCGGCTGGAGCTTTAGGATTGGCTCAGAGATCACGCGGCACGCCTCGTATTGCCAATCGTCTTCTGCGTCGAGTGCGAGATTTTGCCGATTTTGGTGGCATCGACTGTCTCGATGAGGAGCTGGTGGATCTGACTTTGAATCGTCTGCATATTGATCAGGCGGGACTCGATAAAATGGATCGCCGCATCATGCGTATTATTCAGGATCGCTATCAAGGTGGTCCGGTCGGAATTGAGGCGCTATCTGCGACGATCGGTGAAGAGCGTGCTACGATCGAAGACGTGTATGAACCTTTTCTTCTCCATCAGGGTTTTGTCAGACGCGGTTCACGTGGGCGAGAGCTCACGCCACTTGGAGTTGAGCATTTAAATAACGTGATAAATTTACCATGAATTTTTAGTAAAATTACCGATAAGCCTTTTGAATTTTTGCTTAATTTTTAGATTATTGAAGACCCCTGAAAAAAGATCGTGTAAGTAGTTTTCATCTAGGATGCAATCTGTCGAAGGGGTTCAAATGAGAACGAAGAATTTCGTTAGTGCTTTGGTAACTGTCTCCGCTCTTACACTTGCAAATCAAGCAATCAGCGCTGAAGCTGTTAAGATTTCGACTGAGATCGAAGTCGGTGCAGAGTACCACTTCCAGCTCTTGCACACCGATGATGGTCTTAAAGCCGATGGTGCGGAAACTGAAAAAACCGATTTCGTGACGAAAGCTGCTAAGCTTTCGATTCGCGGTAAACTCACTGATCAGATCTCATGGAACCTGCTCTATCAGGTGAATACAAACCTGCTTGAGCGCTTTTGGTTGACCAATAAGGTGTCCGATACAATCGAACTCAACATTGGTAAACAAAAGATCAGAACTTTTGGTTGGAACCGTAAGCTCCAGGTTGCCTGGAACTCACCCATTCGTTCGTCCATCCAGACTTTTAACCCTTTGACTGATGCTGTTGCAGTTGAGCTTAACTACAAGCTTTACGGTAACTGGTCTTTGGCTTTGGTTAAAGACTACTTCGATACCTCTGCTACCTGTAACTCAAGTGCGACCTCAGTCTGTAAGTCCTGGAATGAGTACGACGTTCAAAAACAACCAGCGGTTGTGTTTGAATATATTGGTTCTTTCGGCGACATCCAGCCTCTCGTCCAATACGCGTCTTATGACCGTAATCACAGCTTTACAGCGTCTGCCGGTGTTCGTGTGAAAAACGAGACTCTTGATGCATTCGCGGAATACATCGTTGACGAACGTAACGACAAAGGCATCGATACTGCGGGCAAAGCTGAAGATCGTAAAAGCACTCGTGATGGTATCGTCGTCTACGGTGAATTCTTCACCGGTGACTGGACTCCTTACGCGATGTTCTCGACAACAAATCTTGATCAATACAAGGCTCCAGGCGCGGCTGAAATCAAAACCAACAAAGATGGCGCTGTCGACGACAACGAGCAAATCATTGCTGCAGGCGTATTCTATGAAGGTTACACCAAGGTTTACCGTCCATATGTCGCATTAGCGTCTACTTCGGGTAAATATGTCGATCCCAAAAACACCACGGGTGAAGAAGATCGTTCGAAGTTCGATATTATGATGGGCCTAACCGGCAAGTTCTAAGCAAATACTGATTATTCTGTTATCATCGGAGCCCAGGGCCAGACCCTGGGCTTTTTGACGTTCTAGAGCCTATTCTTACACTTATGCCCCAAGGGTTTTTATATGTTTCAGCCCACTGCCGATTGGCGAAAATCGATCTGGACCAAGCTCATTGCCGCGAGTTTTATCGTCATGATCGTGCTTGGCAACATCTGGCTCGTCATGCGCTTTTCCACAGAGACGCCGCCTCTCTGGCTCCAGACTTGCTTTGTCATTTCCATCGGTGCATCCTTTGTCTTTGGTGCTGCTCTCGGTGCTGAGCGGCTCCTGATCAAGCTCCTTAAAGCGGATGAAGACAGCAATGACGACAACGCTTAAATTTGAACTCGGAACTCTGGTCCTCGACCCCCCGCAATCCAGTCTGGGCGAGGCCTTGCCAGGTTTTCAATTCGACACTCGCACCAAAGCCTGGCGCGCACCGGCTTATTATTACCGCGACATTATCCTCGAAGCTCTTCGAACGAAGATGGATCTCGTCGACAAAGCGAGAGACTATCAAGCACTTCCCGTCGATCTTAAACAAACGATCGTCCCAAGAGACCACCAGGATAAGGCTCTGAGCGCCTGGAACGCGAAGTCGTCACGTGGTGTTGTCTGTCTGCCGACCGGAGCAGGAAAGACCATTTTAGCCGTCATGGCGATCGCCAAAACGAAGCGGCCCACCCTAGTCGTCGTTCCGACGATCGATTTGCTTTTGCAGTGGCAGACAGTTCTTCAAAAATATTTTGATACGCCTATCGGATTGCTTGGTGGGGGATGGAAGTCTCTCGAGGCGATTTCTGTTGCGACCTACGATACGGCCAGCCTGATGGTCGAGATGATCGGCAACAAGTTCGGCCTGATGATCTTCGACGAATGCCATCACTTGCCGGCGAATCAATACCAGCTTGTCGCGAAAGCCTCGATTGCCCCGTTTCGCCTCGGGCTCTCGGCAACTGTGGAACGTGCCGATGGCCGGGAAGAACTCCTCTACGAGATCGTGGGGGACCTTTGTTACGAGGGACAGATCCGCGAAATGGTGGCAAATGTTCTCTCGCCCTATGACGTCGTGAGCATTGAAGTGCCGTTGACTGACGAGGAAAAGACGCGTTATCAGCTGGCGCGAGGGATTTACACAAAGTTTCTGCGATCCGCCGGAGTGGATTTTTCCTCGCCCGACGGTTGGAAAAACTTCATGCGCAAGGCTGCGATTATGCCCGGCGGGAAAGCCGCGATGGATGCCTATCGTGAGCAAAAATCGCTGGCCCAGTCCGGCGAAGGCAAGATTCGTGAGCTCTGGCGTATTCTGCAGGCTCATCCCGGTGAGCGCATTATCGTCTTCACCAATGATAACGCCACGGCCTATCACATTGGGAAACAATACGTTCTTCCGGTGCTGACGCATTTGACGAAGCCGAAAGAGCGAAAAAAGATGCTCGAGTATTTTCGAAGCGGGGCGATCGATGTCCTCGTCACCTCGAAGGTTTTAAATGAAGGAGTCGATGTTCCTGAAGCCAGTATTGGTGTGGTGATATCCGGCAGTGGTGCGGTGCGTGAGCACGTTCAGCGCCTTGGCCGAATTCTGCGTCACCAGGAAGGCAAGCGAGCGACTCTTTACGAAGTGCTGTCGAAGGACACGGGCGAAATTCACATCAATAACAGACGTAGAAACCATCATGCTTACCAAGGACCTTCTCAAGTACAGCGTACGAACGGATAAGATCTTTCCGAAGTACGTAAAGCCAAACGATGCAGATGCGCTGAGCTTTTCGCGCTATCTCGTCGATGTGTATGCGGCTGCGAAAGGCCACAAGCAGCAGGATCTTCTCGATCGCCTCAAACAGCATCCCAAGAGCAGCACGCCCTTATTCAATGGTTTAAGCAAGTTGCTTGAAGACCGCTGTGAGTTTGCTGATTCGGAGAATATTCTCGAGGAGCAGCGTTGGGATTACTTCACGCGTGCCAAAGACCTTCGAAACTCGGGCGAGATGTCCATTGCAGAGTTTCAGGAGAAGCTAGGCAGCACCTTCTCGAGAAGGTTTCAGGATATTGAAGCGACTCTTTACGCCGATCTCCCCGAGTTCCGGATTATTAAGGATTTTGAACCCCTGGATCCCAGCGATCTCGTTCATCGCTACAATTCCTCACAGGTTCAGGGTCTCATCCTGCGCTCACGATCGTTGAGTATTATCATAAGAGATAAGGACCCTATCAAAAAGCGTAGGCTTCTTCAGCGTCTGAAGTTTTGGCGATTGCTTGCAGAGATCGACGAGTCGGCTGATGAACTTAAGATTGCCTTGTCAGGACCACTGTCCCTCTTCGATAAGAGTGCTACCTACGGCAGCCGTCTTTCCAACTTTTTTCCCAATGTCCTTCTCATGGATAAATGGGAGATCAAGGCTGAGATCAAACTCCAGGAGAAGATGCTGACCCTAGAACTCGACTCAAGTAAGCCGATCAAAAGTCACTACGGCAGCTTCAAGGGCTACATCCCAGCTGAGTTCAAAGAGTTTATCCTTATCTTTAATACGCTGACGGAAGAGCAGAGAAAAGGCTGGCTGGCGATGGAGGGGGAGGATGTCCTTAACCTCGGTCAGCAAAGTTACTCAGTTCCCGATTTTACTTTTCAGAATGCTAAGGGCAAACGGGTGCATCTCGAACTCTTTCACAAATGGCACGAAATGCAGCTAAAACAACGAGTTGACGCGATGCGATCGGGTTCTGCTGTGGATTTGATTCTTGGCGTCTCGGGCGATCTCGTCGATAAAGAAAAACTGGCCGAAATGCTTGGTAAATCTAAGGCATCGGCTCCGAAAATCTTTATCTTCAAGCGTTTCCCCACTCCCAAGGCAATATTGGCCTACTTATCTTAGGTGTAAGTTCGGATCAGAGTGATATAATAATTGAAGCGACATCTCCGCCGGCGGCACATGCGCCTTTGCGGAAAGGAGTTAAGCTTTGAGTAATACAGATCCACGCTTCAAAGAAAAAGAAGCTGAACTGATCAGTCTCAAGAAGAAGGTGAGAGCCCAAAAGGAACTCAACAATTCTGATGCTGATTTGCTTGAGTCGGATGCGGACCTCCCTCCTCAGAAGGTTGAGAAGAAGACCCGTACCGAAGAACTTATCGAGATTCTCGAAAAGGCTCAAGGCAAGCGACTATTGATATGTATCAAGGGCTATCCCGATCCGGATAACATTGCTACATCTCTTGCTCTGGCTTATATGGCTGCACAGTTCGATATTCAGTCGACCATTCTTCACTTCGAGCAGATCTCGCATCACGAGAACCGCGCTCTGGTGAAAAAACTCGATCTCGATATCGAAGAGTATAATGATCAATTTGATTATTCATCCTACGATTATTATGCGGTAAACGATTCTCAGAATACTGAGCTTCCGATCAAGCTCCCTGAGACCTGCGAGCTGCTTGTCTTTGTGGATCACCACAGAAAACTTGGAACGATCAAATCTCACTTTCTCGACATTCGGGAAAATGTTGGTTCGACTTCTGCCATCTATGGCGAATATCTGGCGAATCCACGCTTTGGATTCACCGGCGATACCCTGGAACAGGCGAAGATTGCAACGGCGTTGATGCACGGTGTGCGGACCGATACCGATAACTTTGTGAATGCAACACCAGCCGACTACAAGGCGAGTGAGCTCCTCTCCCGCTACGTTGATAAAGATTTGCTTGCGCTCATCTCGCGCCAGTCGATTCCCGCGAAGACAATGGATCTTACGCAGATCGCTCTTCAGAGGAAAGATATCCGCGGGACCTTTATGTTCTCGGGTGTTGGCTATGTCCGTGACGAAGATCGCGACGGTATAGGTCAGTGTGCGGACTACCTCCTGAACCGTGAAGGTATCGATACGGTGGTCGTCTACGGTGTGGTTGGCGGCGAATTCGTTGACGGCTCACTTCGTACTAAATCGCATACACTCGACCCGGATAAATGGATCAAAGACGTGTTTGGTCAAGATCAACACGGCGTGTATTACGGCGGTGGTCGTAAGGATAAAGGCGGCTTCCAGATTCCTCTGGGTGTCTTTGGTAAGTGCTCGGATAAAGAGCTCTTGTGGATCCTTATCAAGAAGACGATCGACGAACTCTTCTACAACAAGATCGGGATCGATGATTCTGAATCAAGTGGTGATTGAGAGTAGAACATGGGCTTCCCTTCGCGGGGAAGCCCTTTTTATTTAGCTCTTTTAACCTGAGTAAAAAACGTTTGTTCGCTCTTCTCCTTTGCCTTATCGTTCGACCTGAAAGTCACGCAGACAATCCGTTCTAACCTCTGGGCACTCTTTTAGGGAGATTCCTATGCGTACGCTTGCGGCTTTACTACTCTTAACCTTCCTCGTTTCCTGCGGCTCCGCCGAAGACGAGTCGGGGCTAAAGCTAGACCATACCCCTCCCCCTTCATTCGATGATCGCACATTGGATCGAGTCAGTTTCATTACTTCGCATAACGCTTTTGCCAACGAAGCGAAGTTTATTGCCCTAAACCAAGAGCACAACATCACCCAGCAGCTCGAGAATGATAACGCCCGTGGCTTTATGCTCGATATCTATTCGAAGAACGGCCAGGCCGTGCTTTGCCATCCCTTCTGCGAGATACCGATCCTTAAGATTCCGACCTGGCGACCACTGACCGATGATTTGAAGCGTATCGAAGACTTTATGAAGAAGGATCGTAATGCGATCATCACGCTTCATCTTGAGTGGACATCAGGGACTGATGGAGCTCGGGCGGATCTCTTTGAGGCGGCCTTTGATAAATTGCCAGAATTGAAGAGTATGATCTTTGATCCCTACAAGGCTGATGTGCGAACGAACGGCTGGCCGAAAATTAGGGATATGATTTCGACGAATAAACGCCTTCTGATCCTTTCGCAAAGTGATTCTACACGCGCGATGGGCGTGGGTCTCGACCGTGATTTTGTAGTGGAGAACTACTGGAGCATGGGGCCACTGGCTCAGGACCGCGAATGCCGGGCACGCTGGGATGATATTCCCCTTGATCGCGATAACACGCAGGCACATAAGTTTCGTCGTTTGTTTCTCATGAATCACTTCCGGGATGTGCCGACTATTTTAACTGCGGCCATCGATAATACCTGGGGCTCCCTCTGGGGCCGCGTGATCAACGATTGTCTGATTAAGGCGCGCCGAATTCCATGCCCTGAACCGCGCGATCGGCATTGCGTTTGAGCATGGGAACTGGGAAGGCCAGACGCATTTAATGATGCCGGGGAATGAAAACATCGAAGGCGGTGACGGTAAGCTTCAGGATAATGCGATGAGTTCGGTGGAGATCTTTTGGAAAGGGACGCGCGTGGCTCTTTTTGATGGAAGGGATCAGGCGGACTTCATGCTTGATATCAACGAAACGATGCAGAACCTTCCTCAGGAATACAATGATCGCGTTTCGAGCTGGCGAGTCGATTAATTTGGCAATATTAGAATGGAGCCCTGGATAAAATCCGGGGCTCTTTTATTTTGACTCAAGCAATAGGGTAACTGGGCCATCATTACAAAGCCTCACATCCATGTGGGCCTGGAACTGACCCGTGGCGCACCGAAGCCCAAGTTTCACGATTTCCTTCTCCATCAATTCGTAGAGCCGCTTCGCCTCATCGGGCTTGGCGGCTTTTTGAAAGTTAGGCCGGCGCCCCTTGCTGCAGTCGGCAAGAAGCGTGAACTGCGAAACCAGCAAGACAGAGCCTTTGATGTCGACGAGCGAAAAATCGAATTTGCCTTCGTCGTTTGGAAAGATGCGGAGATTACAGAGCTTGTCAGTGAGATAGCTGACATCGGCTTCGCTATCGCCCTCGGCAACGCCTAGGAGGACGAGCAACCCGCTCTCTATTGCTCCGACGACCTCGCCACCTACAGTGACCGACGCGGAGCTAACTCTCTGAATTAATGCCTTCATTTTGACCCTCAGCCCTTTCGGGCTCGCTATCTTAATGCCTCAGAGACAATGGTGCTTTTTATCTCCGGCAGACTTCGTTAGTTTCTAGACCAGGACATGTGTTTAGGCGAAGGAGTCGGTTGTGTCAAAAGCGAAGCGAAAAGTTTTAGTCGTCGTAATGGATGGGGTCGGCACGCGGGACAGCACCTATGGAAACGCCTTTAAACTCGCCACTACGCCCCAACTGGACCTCCTGGCAAGGAATGGCCTCTATCGGACGCTTAAAGCGCACGGAACCTATGTAGGGCTCCCGAGCGACGCCGACATGGGCAACAGTGAAGTTGGCCACAACGCCTTGGGCGCTGGAAGAGTGTTTGACCAGGGGGCAAAGCTTGTCCAGAACGCCATCGACAGTAAGCGCATCTACGAAGGCGAAACCTGGCGCGATGTCCTGGGTCAGGTCACAAAAGAAAAGAGCACCCTGCACTTCCTTGGCCTTCTCTCCGATGGAAACGTTCACAGTCACGAGCAGCATCTTTACAGTTTGCTTCGCCAGGCGGTAAAGGACGGAGCAACGAAGATTCGAGTGCACGCCCTGCTCGACGGCCGAGATGTTAGCGAAAAGAGTGCTGAGATCTACATTGAACGCCTGGAAAAAGTGATGGGCGAGATCCGTGCTCTGGGTTGTGACATTGCTGCTGCCTCTGGCGGCGGACGGATGACGACTACGATGGACCGCTATGGAGCGGATTGGAAAATGGTCGAGCGCGGCTGGTATGCGCACGTGCTTGGCGAAGCGGATCTACGCTTCCCGTCGCTTACCGCAGCGATTCAGCACTTCCGCCAAGACCAAGATCTGTCGGATCAATATATTCCGACCTTTGTCATCGATGATGGAGGCAAACGATTTGAAGGTATGAAAGACGGTGATGCAGTCGTCTTTTTTAACTTTCGTGGTGACCGTTCCATCGAGATCTCTCGCGCTTTTGAAGAGAAAGAGCTCAAAGAATTTGATCGCAAACGGCTTCCTAAAATTCTATATGCTGGCATGATGGAATACGACGGTGATTTGCATATACCGAACCGTTATCTCGTCTCGCCACCTGCGATCGACGATACTCTTTCGGAACATCTTGTTCACAACGGTCTTCGTCAATTCGCCTGTTCGGAAACGCAGAAATACGGACACGTAACATTCTTTTGGAATGGGAACCGGTCTGGAATGTTCGACGAGAAACTCGAGGAATACCTTGAGATTCCTTCAGATAATATTGAATTTGATCTGAAGCCTTGGATGAAAGCTCACGAAATCACCGATGCGACGATCGCTCGGATGATGTCGAACTCTTTTGATTTCGCGAGGATCAACTATCCTAACGGTGACATGGTCGGGCATACGGGTAACCTTGAATCAAGCATTGTTGCCGTGAGCACGATCGATCTTTGTGTCGGCCGTCTTTTGAAAGCTGCGGAATTGAGTAACACCATCCTGATCTTTACTGCCGATCACGGTAACTGTGATGAGATGTTTGATACGAATAAAGAAGGCCCTGCGAACTGGTTCGAATTGCCTTTCAACACGCGGCCAAAGCCTAAGACCTCCCACACCCTGAATCCAGTTCCCTTCTACCTCTTCGATCCTAAGGGCATGAATCAATACCGCCTGCGCACAGATCTCAAAGACGGAAGCATCGCGAACATTCCAGGTACAGCATTGGCTCTGCTCGGTCTCAAGGAAAAAGACAGCTACCTCCCTAGTCTGGTGGAATTGATATGAGTCTTCAAAAGACCTTCTCTGAAGAGATTTGGCAGGCGGAATTGGAAGAGCGGGCCGAGCGGGCTGCCCTTGAGTTCAAAGCTTTCATCAAGACCGTGGCTCAGCTTCGTCATCCTATCCGCGGATGCCCCTGGGATTTGGAGCAGACACACGAATCCCTTCGCCGCTACATGCTTGAAGAAGCCTATGAGGCGACTGAGACTATGGTGAATGAACCGACTGCGGATCTCATTGATGAGTTGGGGGATGTCCTGCTGCAAGTCGTGCTCAACTCTCAGCTCAGTTCCGATACGGGTCGGGGCAGGATTGACGAGGTCGTGAAGGGCATCAACGAGAAGATGATCCGCCGGCATCCCCACGTCTTTGCGCCTAAAAATGAGGCAATCACTGCCGACGAAGTGACCGAGCAATGGGCTAAGATCAAGCAAAAGGAAAAGCCTAAGGCTGGCGCGGAGCCTATCTTTAAGAAGGCGAAGAAGGTTCATCCGGCTCTGACTCAGGCCTTTCAGATTGGCAAGACGGCGAAGAAGATCGACTTCGATTGGCATAGTCCAGCTGAGGTCTTCGATCAGCTGCAATCGGAACTTAAGGAACTCAAAGTCGAGATCGATAAAGGGGATGAACCAAAGATTGCGGAGGAACTCTCCGACTGCTTTTTTAGCCTCGCCCAACTCTCGAGACATCTCGGCTTTGAGCCAGAAGATATCGCGCAGCGCGGCAATCTAAAATTCTTGAGTCGCTTTGAAATGATCGAAGCCCTGGCGTTGGAGAAAAAACTTGATGTGACCAAGGTCGGGCAGGCGAAGCTGGAGGAGCTTTGGTCAGAAGCTAAAGCGAAGCAAAAAGAAATGGCCAAGTCTTAAATTCCGGACGAGCAAAAGCCCCTAGCCAGTTAAAGCTAGGGGCTTTGATCAGGCATTCGCCAAGAAATTACTTTGCAGTAGTTTTCTTAACAAGAGCTGCCAAACGAGCAACTTTACGCGAAGCGTTGTTGCGGTGAAGAATGCCGTGGCTTGCTGCTTTGTGGAGCAAAGACTGAGCATTTTCGAAGAGTGTGTTGATATCTTGCAATTCGCCCTTAGTAGCAGCGGCGCGAAGTTTCTTCACAGCTGTACGAACGGTGCTGATATAAGAATGGTTTTGAACGCGTTTTTTAGCGTTAACAAGGATGCGTTTTTTTGCTGATTTATGATGAGCCACTTTATTTCTCCGTAATCTCTTTATGTGAAGAGAGACTGTGTCAATTAACAAGAGCTGTTTTAATCGTCAAGACCAAACAGCATTAGATACCTAATCTAACGGACTCTTTAGCACGTTGCGCTTGTGCCTGCGCTTCTTTATCGACTCGTTCGTTATCGGGGTGACCGTTATGGCCCTTGACCCATTCCCAACGAATCTTATGAGGCAACGAGGCTGAGTAGAGGTCTTCCCAAAGGTCCTGATTTTTAACCGGTTTTTTATCGGCCGTTTTCCAGCCGTTTGCTTTCCAGTTGAGAATCCAGCCCTTTTCAAAAGCGTCCATCACGTATCGGCTATCTACTATGATGTGCACCGAGCAAGGCTCACGCAACAACTTGAGTCCACCGATAACGGCTTGCATCTCCATTCGATTATTGGTCGTTTGAAGATCAAACCCAGAATGCATCTTCTCGTTAGTGCCGTAGCGAAGAAGAGCAGCCCATCCTCCGGGGCCAGGGTTAGAGAGGCAAGCGCCATCAGTAGTGATAGTGACCTGTTTCATACCCTGCCACAAAAGAAAAACGCTCCTTCTGAGGGAGCGTTATCCGCTTAGCTTATTATTTAGTAGGCTTTGCGGCGTCGATTTTACGTTGAATCCGTGCTTTTAGTTTCGCACGAGCTTTCAAGCGTCTCATTTTCAAAGTCTTACGATTATCTCCGCGACCCATGACAACCTCTTAGAGTTTAACGCCGTTTTTGCGTGCAAATGTATCGAGGCCAAGTTTGTCGATGGTACGGATAGCAGCAGTGCTGACTTTCAGAGTCACAAACTTAGCAAGTTCAACCGACCAGAAACGTTTAGTCTGGAGGTTCGGTAGAAAGCGGTGCTTGGTCTTAACGTTCGAGTGAGACACGCGGTGTCCAACTTGTACGCCTTTACCAGTGAGTTCACACTTACGACTCATGCTTATTCCTCTCCGTCACGCATAGGCTTGTCTTCGCGTGGACCGCGTGGAGACGAAGGTCTGCTAGAAGTACCCATTGCGGAAGTTGCAATTGCAGACATTTCTGTTGCAAAGTTACGTTCCTGGCGATGTCCCAAGCTGTATGGAAGAAGCGCGAGGTAACGAGCTCTTTTCACAGCAAGACAGATAGCGCGTTGTTGTTTCGCCGTTGCACCAGAGATGCGACGAGGAATAATTTTGCCGCGGTCTGTTACAAAGCGACGCAGAACGTCTGGGTTTTTGTAATCAATTACGATACTTGGGTCTAGTGTTCGCTTACGGCGAAACATTAGACGTCTTTTTTTTCTTCCGCCTGCCATGCAGCCTCCGGTGGTTCTAAGATCTGATACCCTCGCGCATTTGGCGACAGGATGTTTGTGTTTGTATGACGCAAAAGCTGGCTGCTCTGCCAGTACAAACAGGTATCACCCTTTAGGGAAGTGAAAAGTAACTTAAACCTAGACTGGACGCAAGAGAATAGATGCGTCTATACACAGGGATCAGCCTTATGTTCAGACGATATTGGGTCAAAAAGGGAGTGTGAATGTACTATCTCGACGTCGCAGTACCTGTGGCTCTCAATCAGACCTTTACCTACACGTCCAAGGATGTCCTTTTGACTGGAATTCGCGTCAAAGTGAGTTTTGGCAGAAGGAGACTTGTGGGTGTAGTGGTCGGCGTCGGAACCGTGAAGCCTAAGAATGATATGGAACTCAAAGCGATCGAAGAAGTCATTGATGCGGAGCCGGTCTATAGTGAAATCCTGCTCTCGCTCGCCCGATGGTTGTCGAGTTACTACCTCCATCCAATCGGGGAGGTGCTGCGCTCAATGCTTCCCGCATCTCTGGTAAAAAAGGAGAAAACGCAATATCGGCTTAGTCCCTTGGGGAGTGAGGTTCGGGAAGATGAGACTCACTCCGATCGTGCACTCATACGTTTCCTATGGACCCGGCGAATGGCTTTTAGTCAAAAGAATCTCAAAGCAAAGCTGACTAAGTGGCAGGAAGAGACCGGAGCGAAAGTTACTCTCAAAAAGCTCGAGAAGGACGGCCTCATCATAAAAGAGGCCATCGACAAAACCCACGGCCGGCTCGACCTCAATCTTTGGAGTGAAAAGGCGATCGAAGAGGCCGAGGCCTTGATTCCCAATAAGGCTCCCGAATTGACTGAGCATCAGGTTCGGGTGACCAACACTATTATAGAGGGCGGCTTTGAGAAGGCTGAAGGCCGCAAGGCCTACCTGCTCCATGGCGTGACTGGCGCCGGAAAGACGGAGGTCTATCTCAAGCTCATTACTCAAGCTTTGAAGACGGATCCCGCGAATCAAGTCATGGTGCTTGTACCCGAGATTGCACTCACGCCGCAGATGACCCGAGTGTTCTCAGCTCGATTTCCAGGCCAGGTTGCAGTTGTGCATTCCGCTATGGCCCCGGCAGAACGTTGGCAAGAGCTCCAATCCATTCGGACTAACCAAAGACAAATACTCATCGGGCCAAGGTCAGCGGTATTCGCGGCTTTCGAACGCCTCTGTCTCCTCATAGTCGATGAGGAGCACGACTCGAGTTACAAGCAAACGACTGGACTTACTTACAACGGACGAGATGTCGCTGTGATGCGGGCTCATCTTGAGGGTAAACCTATAGTTCTAGGGAGTGCGACGCCCTCCCTCGAGTCTTATGCCAATGCGGTTCAGGGTAAATATCAACTCCTCGAACTTATGGAACGCGCAAACCGAAGACCCCTGCCAGCCATCGAATTCATTACGAGCGATGTGCAAAAAGGTTTTGCAAGGAAACTCTCAGGCGTCAAGCGTGCCATGCCAGTCGTTGACCTGCCGATCGACGACCGTATTTTGGATGCGCTGCGGGCGAATCTTGCGGAAGGCAAACAGGCTATGGTTCTCGTGAACCGCCGCGGCTTTGCTTACTTTCTCTTTTCCGTCAGGGATCGAAAAGCCGTGGCTTGCCCGAACTGCAGTATCTCGCTCACGGTCCATGAAAAATCGACGATTCTGCGATGTCACTACTGCGATTTCCAAAAGTCGATCGATCGCATGATTTCGGCTGATGCGGCTGACGGCTATGTGCTGGTTGGCTACGGCAGCGAGCAGATGGAGCAGTTCCTGCGCGACGGTATTCCGGGCGCGAGGATTCAAAGAGTGGACTCAGATTCTGTAGGGCCCCGGGATGCGCTGCCACAGATTCTCGATAAGTTCCGAGAGGGTGAAATCGATGTACTCGTTGGTACGCAGATGCTCGCGAAAGGTCATGACTTTGCGAAGGTGACTTTGATCGCCATTCTTGAGATCGATCAGACCCTAAACCTTCCCGATTTTCGGGCCGGTGAGCGCACTTTTCAGTTGATGGTACAAGCCGCCGGACGGGCGGGACGTGGAGAATGGTCGGGGCACGTGATGATACAAACCCAGAGGGCTGATCATCCTGTTCTTAAAGCCGGTCTTAATCAAAGTTACTCAGAGTTCTGGCAGGATCAGATTCAGTTTCGGAAGGCGCATAACTATCCACCCTTTTCGCGGATGATAGTTTTTGAGTTCTCGTCATCCAAAAGGGATAAGCTTCTCAGGTGGACCGGTGAAGTTGAAAAATGGGTTGGTCAGAAGCTGAAGAATTCTGAAGGGCGCTACAAACAATTGTCGATCATGGGACCATCGATTCCGCCTCTCGAGACGATTCGGGGACGCAGCCGAAGGACTCTACTCCTGATGTCGAGCGATAGGCAGCAGCTTTGGGGCTTCGCCAAGGAACTGATGGAAAGCTTCGACTCTCCGTCCGGCGACCTGAGATTACGAGTGGACGTGGATCCGCAAAGCCTTATGTAGCCCCACTCCCTTTAAAACTGGTTTGCAAATCAGGGGCATAGACATATAAAATGAAAGTCGATCGAGTTGAATCGCCAGCAAGAGAGGATACCGTATGAGCATGGATCTAGAGCAGTTAGCGGGCCAGCAAAGTGAGAATAAACTTCTCGAAAAACGCGTAATCTTCGTATCAGAAGGCATTAATTCAGCGGTAGCGAAGAAGGTTGTCAACAACCTCCTCGCCATGGACGCTCAAGATAGCAACAAGCCCATCTACATGTACCTCAATAGCCCTGGAGGCGAGGTCAACAGCGGCTTTGCCATCTATGACACCATGCGTTTCATCAATTCTGAAGTTCGCGTGATCTGTACTGGCCTCACGGCAAGTATTGGCACTATCATTCTTTTGGGCGCGCCTAAAAAGCACCGATATACTATGCCAAATACTCGCTTCTTGATCCACCAGCCGCTGATTGGTGGACATATTCAAGGTCAGGCATCTGACCTCGAGATCACCGCGCGTGAGATCATTAAGACACGTTCAAAAATTAACCACATGCTTGCCGAAGAGTGTGGCCAACCGCTTGCTCGCGTTGAAGAAGACACCGTGCGGGACTATTGGATGAACGCGGATGAGGCCATCAAATACGGCCTCGTGACAAAAATCGTAGCGTCCATCAAAGAGATTGTGTAATTAACTTACTCTCTGGCGACCAACGCGATGGTGGTGGAATTGGTAGACACGCTAGTCTCAGAAGCTAGTGGCCTTACGGCTGTGCGGGTTCAAGTCCCGCCCTTCGCACTCTAATAAAAAAGATCAAACCCTGAAGCCTTATGGCTTTAGGGTTTTTCTTTTGCCTCGGGAACCGCTCTTGAGGCGAGGATCTCTCCACTTTCAATCCCAGGCGAGAAACGATAGTTTAAAGCCTGACAAACTGAAGTGGTGCAAGGCCTTCTAGGCGCCTGCATGAAGATCAACTCCAATTCGCGATGGCCATTCCATTGATCTATCCCTATTTAAAACGTCGACTTCCTGAGCTTGGCATTGCAACCCTTTGCTCGATCGCCCTAGGCTTTGCCTCGACGGTGACCTTTGCTCTCATCGGCCCAGTTTTTGAAGTGTTAGGCAAACCTAATGATTCGCGCGTTGTTACTTTCGTTGAGTTGATGGGCAAAAATATCGGCGCCTGGATCAGTCAGATGACGGGCCGCGAATCCATGTTGAGTTCCGAACTCTGGAGTCTTCTCCCGATTCTTCTCATCGCTGCGGCCACGGTTCGTGCGGTTCTGGCACTCGCGCAGTGGTATCTCCTGGAGCGAAGCAGCGAGAAGATCGCCAAAGAAATGCGAAGTGACCTCGTCCAAGCTTACATCACTGTGGATCCCGAGAAACGTCGTGGTCTCAACCAGGAGATCGACCAGGAAATTGGATCGGCGATTGGCAACGACATACGAATGGTTCGAGAGTTTGTCGTCCACTTTTACGGTGGTTTTCCAAGAGAACTCATCCAGGTCATCTTTTTTCTCGCGAGTCTTTTCTATCTCGACTGGAAGCTCTCACTCATCTTTATCGTCGGCATTGGCCCAGCGGCGGCAATTCTTTCGAAGCTCGGTAAAAAGCTTCGCAAGCGTTCACAGGCCGCGCTCGGCAACAGCAGTGGGATGCTCGAATGGCTCCAGCAAAGAATGAGCGGAATTGAAACGATCAAGCAGTTTCAAACGGAAGCGATCGAGCAGGAACGCATGGAAAAAAAATCTGGCGAGCTCTTGAAAAACTTTCTCAAGGCTGCTCGCGTGAAAGCCCGAACGTCTCCCCTCCTGGAAGTCGTGGCAACAGCAGCAATGGTTGTTGTTCTGATCTATGCCCTGGGCGCCATTGCTCGCAAAGAGATGAGCGGCAGCACACTCCTTTCCTTTCTGGTGCTCCTCGGAGTTCTCTCCCAGTCGGCCTCGAAGCTTGGGCGCTATTTCAACAGTAATAAAGAGGGTGAGGCCGCTCTCAATCGATTGAACAAGATTATGACGGCAATGAATTCCGTTGCCGCAAGCGAAATCCCCATGCACTGCGATAAGGACTTGCCGGAAGCTCTGACGATTGAAAACCTGAGTTATGCTTACGACCCTGACGCGAGCCCTGCGCTCAAAGATTTTTCAGCGAAATTCGAACGAGGCAAGATCTATGCGGTGGCTGGCCCTTCGGGTTCAGGTAAAAGCACTCTCGTTAAGCTTCTGCTTGGGCTTTGGCATCCAGGCAAGGGGTCGGTGACATTCGGCATCAAGGGGCGCGAGGAGCTTGGATATCTGCCTCAAAACGTACAGCTCCTCCCAGGCCCGCTCGTTGGCAATATCGTCTACCCCCAGCTTGAATTCGACACCGAGCGCCTTCGTGAATCCCTACGCAAGGTGGGGATGCTCGAATTTATCGAAGCCCTTCCTAAAAAGTGGATGTCGGAAGTCGGTGAAGGTGGAGATATCGTCTTATCCGGAGGCCAGGCACAGAGGCTGCAAATTGCCCGCCTTATCTACTTTGCCTATCCTCTTCTCGTCATTGACGAAGGGACTTCAGCGCTCGATCCTGAGGTGGAAACTCTCGTTTTAAGAACCTTGCAGGATATGGCAAGAGCGGGTTCCACGATAATCATGGTTGCTCATAGAGTGGCCGTTCTTCAGCTTGCGGAGCAGGTCTTCGTCCTTAAAAACGGTAGCACCCAATATGTGGGCGAGCCGAAAGAGTTTCTCAAACGTCCTGATTGGCGAAGCTACTTTGAAATGTCGGAAGACTGATTTTTCACATTCAAAATTTTCTTTATGAATAAAAAAATTGGGCACCTGAATCAGGTGCCCAACGGTAAACCATTTTGAACTGAGGGCTGGAGGATTAACCTCTCAACTCTTTGAGTTTCTTCGTCAACTCAGGGATTGCTGTGAAAAGGTCAGCAACGATACCGTAGTTAGCGATTTTGAAGATCGGAGCTTCTGGGTCAGTGTTGATGGCAACGATGACTTTCGAAGTTCTCATACCAGCCATGTGCTGGATAGAACCGCTGATACCGGCAGCGATGTAGAGGTTAGGGTTAACTGTCTTACCAGTTTGTCCAACCTGCATCTCGTGCGATGCGTAGCCAGCATCAACAGCAGCGCGTGAAGCACCGACAGTTGCGCCGAGAACGTCAGCAGCTTCGTTAAGAATTTTGAACGCGTCAGCCGAACCCAAAGAACGTCCACCAGAGATGATAACGCCGGCTTCGGTAAGGTCGACTTTTTCGCTCTTGTCTTTGCGGATTTCGACAGTTTTGAGCTTGGAATCTGCTGCAGCAACTTCGAGCTTGGTAACGTTTGCAGCACCGTCGCTTGCGTCGGCTTTGAATACGTTAGCGCGAAGAGTGGCGAACTGGATTTTGCTGTTTTGGAATGTGACTTCCGCATAAGCTTTACCCGAGTACATTGGCTTGAGGCCAACCAGAGTTTCGCCTTCAGCTTTCAATTCGATAAGGTCTGTTGCGATACCAGCGTCGTGGCGAGCTGCCAAACGTGGGAACACATCACGACCCATTGGTGTTGCCATTCCAAGAACTACAGTTGGGCTGAACGACTTGATCGCTTGGTCTACAGCAGAGCCGTAGTTGAAAACGTTGTAGTGTTCGAAGCCAGCGCCAGAGACTGCAAATACAGTGTCCGCGCCGTGGTTTTTCAACTCAGCTGTGATGCCATCGATAGAGCTACCAACAACAACAGCGGCTACGTTAGCAGCCGAACCAGCGAGTTTACGAGCAGTTGAAAGGGCTTCAAGAGAGGCCTTTTTCAATTTATTTTCACGTTGTTCAATAAAAACTAGAACTTTCATGCTTGCCTCTCCTTAGAGTACTTTCGCTTCTTCGCGCAGCAGTTTAACGACTTTGGCAACCATTGCTTCGACTGCCTCACCTTTGAAGATCTGGCCAGCTTGCTTTTGAGGCGGGTACTGGTAAGATTTCACGGTAAGTTTAGGAGCCAATTGAGCTGCATCGACACCAAGGTCAGCAGGTTTTTTGACGTCGAAAGGTTTCTTCTTGGCTTTCATGATACCAGGAAGAGCTGCGTAACGTGGGTTGTTGAGACCTTTGTTTGCGCCGATAACAGCAGGAAGAGCAAACTTGTACACTTCGACGTGACCGCCTTCTGCTTCGCGTTCAGCAGTGACGTTGGTGCCGTCGATAGCGAGTTTGGTAACAACGTTTACGTGTGCCCAATCAAGGATTTCGCCAAGCATTGGTCCGACGTGCATGTTGTCGTCATCGATCGCTTGCTTACCGACCAATACCAAGTCTGCTTTTTCTGCTTTAACAGCAGCAGCGAGGACTTTAGCAATTGCTAGTGAGTCAAGGTTCGCGAGGCCATCATTCGAGATGAGGAGACCGCGGTCGCCGCCCATTGCCAAGCCTTTGATAATCAGCTCGCGAACGGATTCGTCGCCAAAGCTGGCAATAACGACTTCAGTTCCTGGGGTTTTCTCTTTGATTTGAATCGCTTGTTCGATGGCGTATTCATCATATGGGTTGATGATAAATTTGACATCGCCAGTTTCAACTGCAGTGTTGCTGCTGTTGAATTGAATCTTACTTTCTGTATCAGGTGTTTTTTTAAGGAACACTAAAATTTTCATGATAGACCTCGATCCGTCTCTTCATCATTGGTTTTTCAGTCTGCGGCATGAGATTAGCAGCAGAAATATGGATTTGGCAACTGGAAGGGACAGTAGGCTGGCCAGTGACCCAATATTCTTCTAGAGCGCTAACGTTCAACGAACAAATGTTAGGACATTGTCCGTCTATTCATGCGTATTCAGAGCTTCCATGGCAGCACTTACACCCGCACCCAGCTTGCTTGTATGACCGAGTTTTTGCAGGCCCATTTCAAGGGCTGCTATGCCGCCAATCAAGTCGAGTTCATCGACAATTCCAAGATGTGCGAGACGAATAATTTTGCCTTTCAGATGATCCTGACCACCCGCAAATACAGTGCCAAAGCGCGCTCGGCAGTATTTGAGAAGTTTGCTGCCATCAATGTTCGACGGCAGTTCGATAGCGGTGAGCGCGTGGGAATGATTGGATTTGCTGAAGAGTTTAAGGCCCATTCCGCCCGCTGCTTTTTGGCAGGCGATGGCTAAACGTTTATGATGGGCTTCACAGGCTTTTGGTCCGCTCTTCGCCAAGATTTCCAGTGAAATCAGGAGACTTTCAATCAGAGTTGTCGCAGGTGTCCAGGCTGTTTCACCCTTCGCTTGTCCGTCTCGTTCTTTTTTCAGATCAAAATAGAATTTGGGTCTGCTCGACAAACCTTTCCAGGCGCGCTCACTCATCGCGATGAAAGCGAGTCCAGGTGGTATACCAAACCCTTTCTGACTGCCGGTAAGCAGGCAATCGATCCCGATCTCGTCCATTGGCAGATCGTGTGCAACCAGTGCGGAAATCGCGTCGACAACGATAAGAGCCTGGCTCTTCGCCTTGATGGTTTGCACGATTTCCCGAACGGGATAAGCGACGCCGGTTGAGGTTTCATTCGCTTGGAAAAATACGGCCTTGATATCCGGATTGGCGCTAAGAATCTTGCTGATCTCGGCTTGGTCGGGCGCCTCACCCCAGGTGAAGTCGAGCGAAATAACTTCACAGTGATACGCCGAAGCCATTTTACCCCAACGTTCGCCAAATTTGCCGCCGTTAAGGACGAGGACTCGCTCCTTTGGATTTGTCAGATTGACCAGAGCTGCTTCCATTGCTCCTGTGCCTGAACTTGTCAGGATAAGTGGCGCTTCTGTGCTGCCAAAAAATCCTTGGAGGAGTTTACGCGCGCTCAGGAATTTTTCTCGGAAAAGATCAGTGCGGTGGTAGACGTTGGTCTGGAGCGCAGCGACAGCAGCAGCTTGAGGGACAGGGGTTGGGCCGGGGCAGTACAAACGGTCTTTTACGAACACGTAGTCATCCATAGGAGTCTCCTCAAATTGCTAACGAGAGCAATTAGATTTCTCCTAGGTCAGACTTCCTTGCAATGGAAAATGCGAAAGGTTGGGGAGAAGATCAGGGATTGCGGGCCTGCATGCTTCCACCTTGTATGGATGGAATCGGTACATTCAGGGACTGGCCCAGCTTTAAGCGTTTGGCATTCAGGTTCGGATTGGTTTCGAGAATTTTCTTCACAGTGATCTTATATCGCCTTGCAATCGAGGCAACCGTATCACCCCGTTTGACCCGATGAATGAGGATGTCGGAAATAGTCAGGCGTTCCAGTTCGGGTTCGACGTTTGCCCAATGGCTCTCGAGAGATTTCGGGACTCGGATTGTATAGACTTTGCGGCGAACCGGATTGATTGGCGGCGTGATGCCCTGCATCATTTCCGGATTCCATTTGAGTAGATCCTCTTCCGGTACACCGAGCTTATGTGCAATGTCTGCCATGCGATAGGAATTGTAGAGTTCAATCGTGGCGGTCGGAGCCTTGTTGCGAATGTCAGCCACGACTTCGAAACCATAGGTCGAGGCGTGACTTGCGACGATCAGGGCAGCGAGGAGTTTCGGCACGTAATCCTTGGTCTCAGGGCGAAGATAGGGCGAACGAGCGAGAACCCAGTAATCCCGGGATTTCATGGCTTTCATAGCCTTGATAACGCGAGTGGGGCCAGCGTTGTAGGCAGCCAGTGCAAGATACCAATCACCAAACTGAGAATAGAGATCTTTCAGGTAACGCGCGGCAGCCAGAGTCGACTTGGATGGATCGCGTCGTTCGTCGATCCAGTAGTTGACCTGAAGACCATAATGCTCTGCTGTTGGCTTCATGAATTGCCAGGTGCCCGAGGCTTTCGCGTGGCTGAAAGCATAGTTGCTGAAGCCGGACTCGATCATGGCGAGAAAGAAGAACTCCGGCGGCAGGCCTTCGTCCTTAAGAAGTTTTGTCACAGGTTCGCGATAGGAAGCGCTTCGAACCAGCCAGAGAAGAAAGTCTGAGCGGCCACGACCGGTAAAATAGGAAATCCAGGAGAGCACGCGTGGAGACGGAGTGATTGGAGCGCCGGAGAATTCCAAAGGCAACTGATAGCGAAGAACCTTGAAGCTCTCCTCGTTGGCTAGCTCGCTGGCTTCACGGCTATTCGTGTGGTTTTGGCTGCTGAATTCGTTACGTATGTGTTGAGTATAGATATCATCGTTACAAAAGCGTGGCTGGATGGGTTGATCCGCTTCCACTTCCGGACGCGCATCGCTGAGATCCGGTGTGGAGGAGATTTCGTTGATAGTCGGCTTCACGTCTTGTGCGCTTTGGCAGGCGACGAGAAAGATGGCTATAATGCTGATAAAAAAATGACCCAAACCTGTACTCCAGATCGGAAGCATCGGCTTCCATGATTCAGAAGAACTACGTAAGGGTCTTTCGGCGGAACTTCAGCGAAACTTAGAGGGCAATAGCTGCCGAGAGGCGTTTCAACTCTTCAGATTTTTGCTGAAGCTGAGCTGAACTCATTGATTTGTAATAAATGTTGGTATCGCTTTGCTCATCCTTTGCTTTGCCTTTGGCCATTTCCTCAAAAGCTCGTCCAGCTTCAGAGAAAGCAAGCTTTTGCAGATCTTTGAACTGAGGATATTGCTCGGCGAGTTCGATATAACGATAAGCACAGGAATGATAGATTTCGCGTTTACAGTAGAAGCGCGCGATGAATTCTGAGTGATCAGCCACGCGACGTTTGCCAGTTTTCAGGAAATCGTCAGCTTTGTTTTTGTAAGTGCTAGTCGGATAACTTACGACAAGTTTTTCCCATTCATCGATGGCTTTTATCGTATATTCTTGCTCACGATCGATCTCTTCTGGAGCTTCTGCCCAGTAGGATTCCCCGATTCGATATTGAGCCATATCC
The DNA here is from genome assembly GCA_004193325.1 of Pseudomonadota bacterium. GTDB lineage: Bacteria > Bdellovibrionota_B > Oligoflexia > Oligoflexales > Oligoflexaceae > Oligoflexus. The sequence goes on from SEDW01000004.1 coordinate 46,594, forward strand.
GCTTCTGCGTGGCGCGGATGAAGTTTCACAAATTGTTCGTAGGCAGCTGCTGCTTCCGGAAACTGACTCAGTTTAAAATGGCTGTTAGCAATCATTAACTCCGCGTCAGGAGCATTTTTGCTATAAGGAAAACGCGACTTAAATTCACCGAGTCGTGTGATCGCCACTTCATACATTTCATCGTCATAAGGCGCGCGTGCTGCAGCAAATGAAGCTGCGGGATCCGATGGATCAACAGCTTTGTCGACACAGGCAATCGGGATGCTCAGGAAAATGACCAAAAGCATTAGAAGGTTGGAAAATTTTTCACGAAATTGCATGGCTTGCCCTTCAAGTACTTGAACTTTTACCGATAAACTACCATAAGGTCATGAAGGCCAGTAATGACCCTTTTTGAGACGCCAGTTAGAGTTCAAAGCTCGGTCTGTAATTTCACAAGCATATTGCTTTCGATTACCACCCGGCTGAGTCGATATTTGAGGCCCGATTGAAAAACGACTCTCACAAAATAACGATGTTCACTGGCGTACCAAGACAAAGCTGGTATTGGGTTGTCGCGGCTATCCTCGTCTCACTTCTCTTCCATATCATATCCATTACGGAATTACCAAATCGCCTCCACAATCCCATGCTGCCCGCGCCAAAGTCGACGGCCAAGCACGAAGATGTGAAAGTTAATATCGTCAAAAAGAAGAAGGACGCGGCTGTTAAAAAACCCGACGCCCAGAAGATTCTTGAGACTCCGCTGCCTGAAACCGCAGCTCCCACTGAGGCCTCCCGCCTTGGCGCCCAGGATCACATTGCAGAGAAAGAGACCAAGGTCTCAAACCTGCTGCCCCGCCCCAAGGCAGCAGATCCCGGACAGCTCGGTCGTGACATCAAGGCTCAGAAGGCAGGCAAGCCGGCTCCCCAGGTTGCTCAGGAACAGCCAAAGCCAGAAACCAAGCCGATGACGATGACCCCGAGGAAGTCTGCAGAGGCTGAAGCTAACCGTCAAAAGATGCCAAGCATTACCGCCCCTGACGGGACAGTCATCGTTCCCTCTCAGGAAAAAATGAAGCCACGGAACAAGTATGAATCTCTGATGCCCAGCTCCCGTGAAATGAATAATCAGGTCGCAGCTGGTTACCAGGACTTCGTCGACGATGCTGTCGAAACTGGCGACAAGATCGATATGAATACGACGAACTTTCGATTTATCGGATATTTCACCTCGATTCGAAAAGCCTTTGAATTAGTCTGGGTCTATCCCGCTGAAGCGGTTCGCCGTGGTCTTCAGGGTGAAGTTCAGGTCGAATTCACAATTCAAAAAGACGGCAAGGTCTCTAAGATCAAAGTCGTCGAGACTTCTGGCCATAAGATCCTGGACGATGCCGTTGTCGAGGGGCTGCGCCTCGCCTCCCCCTTCTCGCCCCTGCCCCCTGGCTATAATAAAGAAAATTTGACAGTTGTCGGATCCTTTCGCTACGTCCTGACCAGTTTCGCTGGCGGCTCCTGATTCGCGATTCCTAAGCGAAAATAATCATAGACCTTTTTTTCCCCTCCAGTACAATTCCAAGTGGAACATGCCTTGCATTAATGCCTCGTGATGGGACGATCTCGACTTCGGACGAAGATTCTGACCGTTAACAAGCAAACCCTAGCCATCCCTGGTTTGGGTCCTGACGCACGTTGATTTCTGAACGTTTTTGATGAATCGGAGTGGGAAATATGGAAAGCTCTTCGAAGTTTAAAGTTCAGCCCGGCAAGATCGTTACACGTATCGAGGAAATCGATACAACGATCGAAGTTCGTTTTTCAAAGCCCGTCGATGAGCAAATGCTCTCCCTGATCGAAACTATTCAGGACAGTGTTTCAAACAACGCGGATCGTCGCGCTGAATCATTGAATCATGTGAGTCAGACGCTTTATCGCGCTCAACGTTCGATCTCCAGTTCGGATAAAATTCTGCTCGATGAACTCGCTCAGGATCTATCCCACTCCGCATTAAAAATAGGCGCTGCAAAGCTCTTAAGCTCTGCAATTGAAGTGCAAAGCATGGCGCGAATCGGCGATTTCAAAGGTGCTGCTGATCTCTTGGGCCGGATGGAAGTTGAGCTCGTGGAAGTTCGCGCACATTACCAGTAAGAACAAATTTTTTAGAGAAAAATAAGCCTAAGCCGGAAACGGTTTAGGCTTTTCTTGTTCTCAGAGCTTCGCTTCAAACTGACTGTCAACAAATCCGGACTCGAGAAGGAAGGTTCGGCAGTGGTCCCGAAATATCTCTGATGTGACAGGCACAGTGTAAAGTGATCCGCGCGTAACGAATTCCCCCCAATCCTTCATCAGAACCCATTCTGTCGAACCCTGATTCTGATTCTTTTTATCCTGGAGAACCCCTTTGGAGAGGAGGTTGATCAGACTCTTGTCATTAAGTCGTTTTAGGCCCAATTGTTTCTGAAATTGCTCTCGGGGAATAAGAAATTTCGCCTTCAAAAGCTCTTCTTTGATCGCCTGAAAAATCTTGCCGTCGAGTTCGCCGAGCTTATGACTCAGGCTTAGGGCGAAGAGCATTCCGACTCCAATGGCTTCGCCGTGAAGAATGGGATCGAGAGGAGAAAATTGGTGAGAAACCGTTTCCAAGGCGTGCGCCAGGGTATGGCCGAAGTTCAGGACCGCCCTAATACCCCTTTCGTTCGGATCCTGGCTAATAATCTTTGCCTTAACATAGACGAGATCTTTGAGAATCGGCTCTATGGCAGCGATTGAGAAATCGATTCCTGCCACTTTTTGGGCCAGAGCTTTGTCGCCACTAATTAGCGCATGTTTATAGCCTTCGGCCAAGCCAGCTTTGAATTCTCTGGGGCCGAGGGTTTTCAGCCAGATGGGTGAGATGATGACTTCCGTTGGGAAGGCAAAGAGCCCGAGCTGGTTTTTGCCAAAGCGGCCGAAGTTCACCCCGGTCTTGCCCCCTACACAGGCATCGAGCATAGCGAGAAGAGTTGTCGGAACAAGGCGAAAGGGACGATCCGAGAGCGCTGCTGAAAAAGCGGCAACATCGGCGAGAATTCCTCCGCCTACGATCGTGATTGTTCCGGGGTGCTTGCCTATCCAGGCTTTGATCTTCGCCGCCGTCTCGAGGGATTTGCTGGCTTCGTCTAATTGTAGCGAAAGATCCTGAGGCCTTGGTTCTATCCTCCAGGCCCCTGCAACGCTGGAATCGATAATGATAGGTCCATCGACATTCGCGAGGTTCATGGACGTCTCAGAGTCGTTGAAAGAGACCTTGTAGGTTCCCGCGAGTTCACGAGGCAGTTGCGAGGAATGGGCAACTCCTCGCCGGAAGATTTTTGCCGCTGCAAAATAAGCTTCCTTTCTGCTTAGTTTGTCGAGCTGCCAGCCCACGCTCCGGCTCAAATGAAGATCGAAAGCTTCTTCAAGTATCGACAGTGTTCCTGCCGGCCAGCCCATTGCGATTTCAACAGCGCTTGGCTCAGGGCTTTCTCTCTTTTCCAGAAACTCGTGCCATTTTTTGGGTGTAAGGCTCGGCTCTGACATGGACCAGCTTATCACTATCGAACGTTCGGGCATGGATCCTGAAGTATTCACTATTTCGCCTTTTCTTTAGACTATCCCGAGTCCGCTGGCCGACCCGCGGCTCAGGTTTCGCGCCCGGATACCGAGTGAGTAGGAAGGCAGTCTTACTTAACGAAAGTATTACAGCCCTTCGTCAGAACCTAGGAAGGGATCTAAGCTCACATGAACCACAGAAACAAAAATCTGGCAGGACGATCGATACGCGGACAGCTGGAAGCTATGACGCGGAAAAGACTTGCCAGTCAAGACATAGTCAATCTGAGTGATTTCAGAAGTCTCAGAAAAGACCAGTATCAGCCTAGTATACTCGTCGTCGATGATGAAGAGATGATGCGCAATGCCTTGAAAAGAATTCTCGAAGGCGAAAATTATCAGGTAATTCTAGCCGAAGACGCCATGAGTCTGACCAAGATTCTTGATACGGCTCAATTTGACCTTATTCTCCTGGACATTAACCTTCCTTGGGTTGATGGATTGGAACTTTGCGCTATGTTGAAAGGTCATCCAGCACTGAGTCATGTGCCATTGATATTGGTTTCGGGCCGCAAAACGAAAGAAGATATTGAAAAAGGCTTCGCAGCTGGCTGCAATGACTACATCACCAAGCCATTTGAGATCGATAAAATAATCGATGTTGTGTCAAAATCGCTTAGCCCCGTAGAAGTGGCGAAATAAAGCAAAAAGCTGAAGGTCTAGTCTTGACAGTTCTTTCGAAGAACGTTAATCCTAAAAGCCTCTCGAGTTCCTCAGTAGCTCAGTTGGTAGAGCAAGTGACTGTTAATCACTGGGTCGGCGGTTCGAGCCCGTCCTGAGGAGCCATCTTTCTTAAGATGGTCCGACTTGAAGAAGAAGAAGCCCCTGGCAGGTTGCCCCAACGCACTTCCAAAAACATGGGCGAAACATCGAGATGCTCGACTTTTGCGATGACCTGACTCACGTAGATGACAAGGCCACGAGCAATGTATTTATCAAAACGCAGCATCACGCCGGAACGCGAAACATTGATAACCTGAGCGTGACCATGGGAAGTGACCATGATGAGAGAGGCGGATTCACAGTAGAGTCTTTCTTCACTCCGATCCATCTGAGCGAAGTTTCTATAGGCAGTGATAAATCGTCGAGTCGAATCGGAATCGTCAAGGAAAGGGTCAAATTCAAAAGCATTGACCGGTTC
>SEDW01000130.1 GCA_004193325.1 Pseudomonadota bacterium
CGCTGGACCCGAAGGCTTCATACACAATGAAAATGCCGTTACTCACAGCAATTGCACGAATCGTGCTGAGCTGAGGAAAAACTTTGGCATTGAGCTTTAAAGCGTCTCCCTCATCACTATAGATGTCGACCACAACGCTACTCGTGAGATTATCAGGAAGATAGCCATGGATCACAGCAACGCGGCCATTCGTCAGATGCAAGACCTGAGGTTTGAAATTTGTATCGCGACCAGCGCCGGTGACTGTGATGCTCTTTCGCCCAACAGCCTTTTGATAGTCAGAAACAGGCCGAAGCAAACTGCTCCGCACAAAGTAAGCTGATGCTGCGGGAGTGAGTGTATTGAGATTGTGGGTCAGGTTTAAGGCTGCTCCCGGTCCAACAACTGCCGAAATCGATTGCGAAGCATTCCCATTAGCAGACGGTCCAGCAGGACCTTGAGGACCGGCCGGCCCCTCAAGGCTAATATCGATATTCTGCCCGTTGCTGCAGAGCTTAAAGCTCTTGCTCGCCGCGATGTAACTGATGCGGCCTTCACGCTCAGCTGTACAAGTCAGAAGACCCGCTTCGGCCGAACCTTCGCCGATTCCGCCTGGGACATGATTGTCATCGAGCAGACACGCGGGATCTGCTGAAGCCGGATCCGCACAGGTCGTTGTCGATTCAACGCCGCAACTCCAAAGAGGCAGCCATAGAAGAAAAAAACTATATCGAAGCGCTCTCATTGTTTCTCCTCGTCATTTGATTCTCGGGCTGTTTCGCTGTCACTTGGCGAGTGCCTTGGCCAGCTCCACTTCCATGGACTCGGCAGATTGCTGATCCCGGGCCTCGATCAGGATCTCGACGCGCCGTTGAGCTCTCGCCTTTTTCGGCAGATTTGGAAGAAGCTGCTCGGACCCCAGACCCACACAACTCATCTTGTCTCGCGCTATGGACTGAGCCGATAGACTTTCACAGACCGCCTCGGCCCGTTGCCGGCTCAACTGTTTATTAAGAGCGGGCACACCATTTCGATCGCTGTGACCCGATACCGTGAGCTTCGACCAGTTTTCATGCGAGTCCTTCAAGACCTTTGCAATGGTCGTCAGTTCTTTCAGAGCGTCGGGCGTGAGCTTGCCGCTATTGGGATCGATAGCAAGAATAATGGGTTTCAAAGGACTGGGAGTTTCTGCAGGAACAGCTGGCACCAGAGGCGGAGGAGGAGGTGCAGCCACCGCAGCGGCGACGGAAGCGGCCTCACGAGCCTGCTCTTCGGCTTCTGTTAGGGCTTTAGCCTCTTCGGCAACCACAGGAGGCGCTGGCGTTTTCGATTCCTCCGGGGTCTCTGGCGTAAAGCTCGTCGAGATCGAAACGCTCAAGAGAAAACTACTCACATCTCGATGCGAGATATTCACGTCTCGATAATAGGAGAGGCCGAGAGCGGGTCTCAGCTCATGCTGAGTCCAGCTATATTGAAGAACCAGTCCCGGAGATAACATGAAATCGATATCATCATTATCTTCAACGCCATGCTTGGCGCCTTTACCATAGGAGCCGCGAAAGCTTGGACCGAAAGCCAAACTCTCTGAGAGGAGGTAGAGGTATCGCAGATCCACGAGAAAGAGGTCGAGGCCCAGATCCTGCTTCACGCCCCGGCTTGACTTGTCCCCTTCGAGATTTGCCGAACTGAATCCGAGTCCTAAGGCCCAGATCCCCGCATTGCGGATCGTCGAGACAGAGGCTATGGCACCAAATGATTGCCCGTCTTTGTCGATTTCATTTGCCTCGCTCGTGCTGAGACTCACTTGTCCGGCCTCGAGGCCAAGGCCATAGCGGAGGTCACTGCCCATCAGGGGCTGCGCAGCTGCCAGAGCTGTCAGGAGAAAGACGCATGCTTGAGAGGGTCGATACTTGAAGTACACGACAGGTCCTTTCGCGAGGCATTTTAAATCGTTTCGTTCATTAGAAACAAGCCTGTGCGTAAAGTCAACAGCAGAGATTTTTGGGCTTTTTGAAAGCTTGTGAGGGAGATTGCCAAGAATTTTCTTCGATGGCGTTTTTAATTTTCCGCAGAATCAAATCGGTCTGAAAAATTTGAAACTGTTTTTACATGGAGCGGAAACATTTCATCGTGAGTTGGCAAAAAATATTCTTTGAATCTTTCTTTAGATAAAAAAACAACGACGGAACTTGAAATTAAGTTGTTAGTAAATCAATGAGATCACTTTTTGATTTTGGTCGAAACAACTCTGCCCTTATCAGTTGAAAGTCCATCAATGCAAAACTAGCGAAAGAGCCACGCCAAACACTGCGAGTGCTTAATATTCACTAATCCAAACCAATCATTTTACCGTGCTAAAAGGGGCAGTTACCTAATTAAATATTAAATTCACTCGGCGTTTTTTAATAAAATAAAAATTTACATTGTGGCCACGAGTCTAGATATTAAAACGCAAGTATCGGCAACCTCAACAGTCTTGATCGGGCATAGCCAAAACTTCCATTAAGCTCCACATAACACTCGTCATGGACCTTTTCCAGGGTGCATGGGTAGCTATTTCCTGAATTTGATTTTAAGGCGGTTTAAGTGGATTTGAGCAAATGCGAGAACTACCTCGACATCGTTAAAATGAAACTCGAAGAAAATTCTGGAACGAAGGGCTATCAATCCATCGTTGCAAGAGCAGGTGGTTTCCACACCTCTCATTTCTCACTCGTACTCTCGGAGAAGGCGCATCTTTCTCTCGAACAGGCGACAGCAGTTTGCAATTACTGGGGTTTTAATTATGCGATGACGGACTACTTCCTTACTCTTGTCAGCCTTGCCAAGAGCGGAACGTCGAAGCTTCGCGAACATCTCCTCGAACGCCTCCGCGACATTCGGCCGAAACTTGATCAATCGTACCTCTTCCCCAAGGAATTGAACGAAGATCGCCGCACTCTCAGTCCAGAGGATGCAGCCTTTTTCTGGAAGAGCTGGCATTGCGGAGCCATACAGGCTTGTATCTCGCTCAATATCAGTACGGTTGAAGGCATAGTCCAACGCCTTTCTCTACCTTCTAGGCTCGTTACGGAAACTCTCGCTCGAATGGAAACCATGGGCCTCGTCAAACAGGACGAAGAGCGCAAATGGCAACTTGCTGATATGTCCCTTGTGAAGCATGCAAGCAAGGATCTGGCTGAAATTTTCCAGACGGCTCTTCGCGATTCCTACGCGCTCTCCAAATCAGATCGCAGCGATCTCACTCCGATTCGTTCGGGGATGATGGGAATTTTGACTCCCGATGATGCTGCCCTTCTCAAAAAGCAATTTGAAGAAGGCATACGCACGACAGCCAAGATCATTTCCAAGCCTCCTACCGGCGAAGAGACTGAAATTGTGACCCTTTGCTGGGACTACTTCACGTTCTGATCGATCCTCACACGACATCGCTCACAAGATATGAAAACACCTTTGCTTCAGAACCGTTTCAATAAAGAAACGGAGTCTGAGGGCAAAGGTGTTTTTTTTGATATTTCGAGGAATTATCTTCCGGCTTGAGCACCTTCCAACGTTTGCATGACATGGTCCGCTGTCGAGTTAAAGTCGATGCGCAGGAACTGAAAATTTAAGTTGTTCTCAATTCTGTTTTGGCTGCTCAGCACGATGTAGTCGAGGCTTTTGAGATAGAGAAGCTCCGCGAATCGGGGATTGAGAGTTAATTCCTTCAGGAGCTCGAGGCCTTTGATTTTGGAATCTTCGCTGAGTTGAGTCATGTAGAGGTTATGGCTCAAGCGAAGGTCTCTGCGAAGTCGATCGGAGGTGTTACGAAGAGACCGAAACTCAGGGTGAATCGTCAACTGCTCTTCGAGAAAAGCTACAACCTCGTCGGTAGCAGCAGCGAAGTTGATCTTGAGTTGACGCTTACCATCGGGCTGATCCAGCCGGGTCACATCACTCATCACCAAGAGACCGATATCGAGATCACCCAAGAGCTTATTAAAGCGATCATCCTGACTCAAGGCTTTAACAAGCTTTGAAACAGCCAACCGATTTGCATAGCTAAGATCCACATCCATATCACCAGCAACGTTCGCCGGGAGATAGCTCTCCGAACGTAAGCGATAGATCTCTCTACGAACGTCGAGGATGGCGGAAGACGCTTCGATCGATTCAATTTGAAGGGTGCTCGTTCGGGAGACGAGATAAGAAAGCTTTTCATCTTTGAGGAGTTCGCGATCCTGCATGCGAGCTGAGCGTAATGCTCTCAGCGTCACAAGCAATTCATTGGCCTCTTCAAACGAAGGATTCACGGGGCAGTTCGTAACACCTTCTGTGGGAGTGACAGTGCATCCGAGCAAGATGAGCTTTGTTTCGATAGCAATCAGTTCAGGACGATTGAAAATGTTGGGACGTTCGTTTGTGGAAGGGTCAGGATCAAAGGATCGGGTTTCGTCACGATTGCCGAAAGGGGCGCGAATCGGTTCGTCGGGATTTACATCTTTACCAGGAGGCACACAGCCTGTGAGTGTTGTGAGGAGGAGGAAGAGGAGTAAGGGAAGAGTGCTAAGAGGTTTTGAAAGTGACATCTGCAGTTCCTGCTTTCTTGAAGCGATTGTTTGGGGCGAAGGACAGGCTGTCCAGCGCCCCAAAGACTTCTTCGAAAGGGGAATATTGCATCGAATCGGAAAGATCATTTAAGGAGTTAATATTATGCTTTAACTTGGGTTTTCCGAAGGGCTCTCGAAAGACTTATTTCAAACCGTAGATCAAAATCTTCGCGCTAGCCTTTTTATCCGTCCAGAGCGGCGAACTCATGCCGGTCGCAACCGCGATTCTCTGACCCTTCCCTGCATCGTAACTGATGATACCAGCACCGATGGCTCCGTCGACTTCTGTGGACCAGAGACGCTTACCCGACTTGGAATCCAATGCAAAAAAATTGCCGCCCAAGTCTCCTGCGAACAGAATCTGAGCAGCTGTTGGAGTCAATGCAGCCACGACTGGAAAATCTGTGCGATGGGTCCAGATCTTGTCGCCGGTATCGGCGTTTGAAGCAACGACGAACCCACCGGATTTGGCCTTATCATCGAGATCGATTTTGATGCCTTTTGATCCGGCCCAGATCTCGCCTTTTTCCGCTTTAAAATCTGGATCGAGCCGAGCCGTTGCACACCAATCCACCTGACCTGTGAAAATGAGATTATTTTCCTTATCGAAAGCCGGGCCATTCCACGAGGCTCCGCCGAGCATACCTGGACAGAAGCGAACGCCCTCCGCCGTGACTGGAGCATCGACATTTTCAATGCGAGTCATCGCTTTTTCTGTGAGAAGGTTGCCGGCGACGAGATCGATGCGATAGAGCTTGCCGTTCTTCGGCGTGACAGCCAGGAGAGACTTTCCGGATTTGGTTTCGACCAGGGCGGGTGCGCTGGACACATCCCAATCATGAAAATCCTGAAGAACGAGAGGAAAGTGCTTTTTGTAGGCACCCGTTATCGTATCGAGGAGAGTGACGGAGGATTGCATGAGAGATTCACCGGGATAGGCGCCTTGAACGAACTCAGGAGCCGGATTACCGCCGGGAATGATCAAAGTCCTCGACTTTGCGTCAATCGTCATTGAGGTCCAGGTTCCGCCGCCGCCAACCAAAAGATTTTTATCATTCTTCCAGACACCGGAAAGTCGGCTCGGTGAATCGCCAAGACTTCCTTTGGGAACATCTTTTAAGTTCTGTGGTACGAGAAAGAAGTGCCAGTCGATGCGGCCCGTCGCGGCATCGAGAGCAAAGACCTGCCCCTTACCTCCTTTGGCGTCACCTCCCACATTCCCCACATAGATTCGCCCCTCAAAGGCAATGGGAGCCGCCTTGATCGCTTCACCCTTGGCGTCATCGCTGAGATTTGTCGTCCAAAGCTTCTGCCCGGACTCGGCATCATAGGCGATCACGCTGCCGCCGGGAGTGCCGCGAAAGACTTTGCCGTCGAGATAAGCCAGGCCGCGATTGCCTTTAGCACCCTTGAAGTCCTCGTGCGCCCTCCAATTCTCAACACAGGTCTCGGGATTGATCGAGAAGCTGTCCGTATCCGTCGTCCCAAAGATCGCGGACTCAACCTGAATGAGACCGCTCTGAAAGGCAAAGGTGTCTTTGGTATCGTATTGGCACAAAACCTTGAGGTTTTTGACATTGCTTGCGTTGATGCTGGTCTGCGGCGCATAGCGATCGGAGCCGATCGTCCGGTTATAGCTCGGCCACTCGCCCTCTGAGCCGCCGTGACTACAGGCGCTCCCAAGGATAAGGCTCAGGATGCAGAGAGACGACTGGAGTGATGATTTTGATCTAAAATTCTTCATAGGGCCCTCGTGATATGCATCGATTTGACGATCACGGAGCCGAAAAGTCAAGAACGACATCGAAGGGCTTCGCCTGATTAGCGGCGTTTACGCGGTTCTGAACTCCACTGTCTCAACTTTCTTTGCACTTCCTCAAGACTCATTTCAAGGACCATCGTCTGTCTGATCATCTCGTCTTCAAAAGAGGAGTAAAGATATTTGAGGAACGTCTTCTTCTTGGCCCTGATCTTAAATTCCCAATTGGGGGACGACTTGGCCGCACGAATATCTTTGTTAACGACCTTGAGATTCTTGACTAAAGACTCTTTCATCGCCACGATATCCCCGATCGGGATCTGGGCAAAATCGATGGCGCGACTCCCCTCGCCGTTGATAGCGCGGTGAATACTTTCCATCTTCTCGATATCGCGCCACTCATAGGCCTTCTGCAGGTCATGCCAGAGGACCTTCTCCTCGGCAGTCTGTTCCTCGCCCCCCTTGGCATCGGGATGAAGGATGCGAACGAGGTCTTTGTAGACCGATTTCAGGTAACTGTCGGTCGTTTCCTCAGCGCTGGCTCCCTGTATTTTGCGATCCCGGCCCGCATGTCTTTCTTCTGAGCGTTCATGAGCCTCTCGCTGCTCATTGAGGTCATCGAGGATTTTTTGAAAAATCTCCTCGTCGCTCTCAAGCCCAGTCTTGGTCTTGCGACGTTTCTTGTGCTGATTACGGATCGCATCAATCTCATTAAAGATCGTCTGCATCAGCTCGCTGAGTTTGCCGGCGAGATGAGCATTGGTCACGGCTGCAGAGGCTTCGCGATAACTCACCGTGTAATGCATCTTGTACTGCTCAATCGCGTCCATAATAAGACGCAGATCCATATATTCTTTTTCGAGTTCCATCTGCCGATTGAGTTCGTCGGCAAACTCCTGCTGCCACCAGAGGGTGAAGGCGGGCTGATCGACCTCAACATGCTGCCGAATCTTCTCGTTCGCTTTGTTGAGGAGATTGAGCTGAGCCTTGTATTGTTTGATATGAAAGTTACGAACCGTATCCGGATCCTGATGTGGCAATAGCCCGGGAACGCCCTTGGGACCTTCGGGCTCTTTCGACCTTTTGGATGAAGTTTTTTTCGGCTTTTTCATAAGACAACATCCCCCTATCAGGCCATCAAGAGCCTCATAGGAACTTCTAACACAGAATAAGGGGAGATTTCAGGAGACATTTTCCAGAAGAGTGTCAAAAACCAGGTCATTTGAGACGCGGATCCGCATGGAGAAGGGCAAATGACTGAGGACCGAGAGACGCTCCGGAACCACTATATTCGGTATGAAGGTCAGTTCACAGTCCGCATCGGCCAGAAAGCTTTGGATGGCATTCATCCCTATGCCACGCCCGGAGATCTCACTGATTTCTTTGGCCGTAGAGAACCC
>SEDW01000935.1 GCA_004193325.1 Pseudomonadota bacterium
TCGACTCGCTACCTCGACGCCTGGACCTATCTCCGCGCGCCGATCGCTATCAAGAGTCTGGCAGAACTTGAAAAATGGGTCGCTATCGGCGGCAAACGCCTCAAAGATAAAGAACTCAAAGCTCAGGCCAAAGACGGTTTCCGCGAACGACTTCTCCGCTCATGGTTTGCGGGACAGATTCGCCGTTCGGACATCATCGTCTCGCCTGCACGTATTCTGGAAAACTTCGAATATAAGCTTTTGAAGGGCAAGACGGTCCTGCTCGATTCCATGAGTCCAGTCCTCGGGCAGTCTCTCAAGGCCGCAGGCGTGCAAAACGCATTTTATCCTTCCCTGAACTTATCTTTTTGTGACAAAGGTCTTCCCTACTCTGTCATGGAGGCTCTGATCGCCTTTAAAACTGGTCAGGAGAACTCTCTGAGCCAGGAGGATATCCTCGACTTCTTTAACACAGAAGAAATGAACGCCACTCTCGAGCAGCTTGATGCCAGCGGCGCGGAGATTCCACGGAAGTATGCTTTCGTTATCCATCCCCTGAGTCAGCGTGACCTTTTCCGTCATCCTCTCACGCGCCCGCTGATACGTTTGCCGAAACCGGTGATCAATCACGCCCCGGGAAATGCTTGCTGCCAAGCCAGAAGTAATCTATCGCAAAATCCTCGCGATCAGCGAAGACGCTGTCAAACGCGGCGCTAAAATCATGGGTCTTGGAGCTTTCACCAAAATCGTTGGTGATGCAGGTGTGACCATTGCCGCTCGAAGCTCGATCCCAGTCACGACTGGCAACTCCCTCTCTGCTGCCGCCACCCTCTGGGCCGCGAAGGAAGCTTGCCGTAAGATGGGCTTTCTCAAACCCATTCCTGGCGATCCCATCCGAGTCGATGGAACCGTGATGATCATCGGCGCCACGGGCAGTATCGGTAAGGCTTGTACCAGCGTCTTGGGCGCGAGCTTTAACAACATCATCATTGCCGCTATCAATGCTCCCCGTCTGATGGCCTACAAAAAGGAACTTCAGGACATGTATCCTGGGGTCAAGGTTCAGATCACCACGCAGCCAGCCCGCTTTGCCTCGCAATGTGATCTGATTGTGGTGAGTACGAGTGCTACTGAAGGCGGGGCTTTTGGGCTCGAGAACATTAAGCCGGGTTGTGTGATCTGCGATGTTTCGCGGCCTCTGACCTTTAGTGCTGAAGTTGCTCTGACTCGTCCCGACGTCTTGATCATCGAGAGCGGCGAGATCGAGCTCCCTGGCGAAAACGTGAAAGTCGACTGCGACCTCGGCCTCGAAAAGTCCGTGGTCTATGCCTGCCTCGCGGAAACAGCTCTTCTGACTCTGGAAGGGCGCTATGAATCCTTCACCCTTTCTCGTAACATCAATTACAAGAAGGTCAAAGAAATATACAAGATTGCTCGAAAACACGGCGCGCGCCTGGCCCAGATTCGCAGCCCCAATGGTATCATTACCGATCAAGAAATTGAATTATGCCGTGAGCATGCGCTCGCCGCGTTAAAGAAAGAGGTCCGCTATGGCTGATAAGTATTTCAACGATCTGAACTATTCCCTTGCCAACGAAGACACACGGCTCGAACTCGACCTCTGCAAAATCTACAAGCCGAAATCGATCCTTTCGATTTGCGGGAGTGGTGGACGTTTTCTGCCCCTGCTCGCTTCAGGGCCGAAGAAAATCGTCGCTCTCGACCTCGCGCCTCAGCAGCTCTATCTCGCCGAAATGCGCAAGATGGTGATCCTTCAGTGCGACTTCGATTCCTTTCTCATCTTCTGGGGCTTTCCACCCTTTAAGACAACGGAAAACCGTGTCAAGCGTAAGGCGATCTTTGAATCCCTGACGCTTTCAACCGAATGCCGCAAGTATTTCGAAGAACTCTTTGCGAGCAACGACTACGAAGGTCTGATTTACAAAGGCAAATGGGAACGCACAATCATCGGCGTACCAAAGCTTCTTCGCCGCGTCGTCGGCAATCGTTATGACAAGATGTTTGAATTCAA
>SEDW01000005.1 GCA_004193325.1 Pseudomonadota bacterium
TTAGCGCCCTTGTCTTGCCATTCTTTTTGCTTCTCAGGACTATGAGTAATGACGAGAACCTCTTCATTCTTCATAAGAAGCTGGTTCGTCAAAGCCGAACCCACATGACCACTCGCGCCCAGAATTACATGCATGAGATTTCTCCTGAAAAAGGTTCAAATCAGCGATGCAACGAAGGTGCCAGGATACTTCAAGCCGCCCTCTCATAGGGTTTGGCTTGATGGATCCTGGCTTCAGGTTTTTTGAATCTGAATGATATTATGCACGCGTTAGGGCGGATGACAGGATTGCGGAGAAGCGGATCATTTCGTCAGGAGCCAAAGACCTTCGCCATGATCTTGCCGGCCATCGTGCTGCGAAGGGCTGCTCTCCGGCCTTCTTTTGCGGCTCTTTCCATACGAACGGATACATTGAGCGCAGCCTTTTGAAGGAGCAGACTGTAACGAACATCAAGTTCGTGACCTTTCTTCGACCAGGCTTCAGCAAAGGCTTGAATCTTCTCGAGCTCGGCGCTGTCGAGCCAGACACCATGGTTGCTGCGACAGCGATCAAGGACAACGCCTGAGCTGTAAGAATAATTTACCTTCAACATCGGGCGATGACAGATCACGCAACTCAAATTGCTCGCGAGATCCGGCGCTGCTGAGACCTTAGGATTATTTTCCTGAGAATGAAGCCCCGCGGTATGATGTCCCGGCATCGCCTGAGTCTTGTCCGCAACGATCTTTTGCAATTCACCTTCGTCACACCATACGCCGTTGCACTTGGGACACTTATCGAGTTGCTCACCTTCGTAGGCGATGAGATTCATGCGTGTGCCATCGACGGGACAATTCTTGATCAGAACCTGAGCCATCGGCGCCTTGGCCGTGGGAGCTGGCGAGGCGCGAAGATCGATCTCATCCATACTGATCTGAATCCGTTCGAGCTCATTCTGATCGAGCCAGACACCATGTTTATTCGGACAGCGATCGATGAAGACGCCGCTGCCGTAAGCATACTGATTGATCAGCATGGGGCTGTTACATTTCGGGCAATTCAAAGCCTTCGCATCGCTACGGTCGCTGCCCTTGGCCGCTACCGCCGAAAGCTTTGTGCTCTCACTGAAGGCCTTCGTCTTGTCTTTGACGATACTCGCGATTTCGCCATCGTCGAGCCAGGCGCCGCCGCAGGTTTCACACACGTCGATCGTCACAGATTCATAAGGCGTCGCAGTCATATTGCCATGACAGTTGGGGCATTTCATAGTCGTACTCCATCGCTGTAAGTGACCTCACAATACTAGCATAGAAGAACTTATGGCTCTGCCCAAAGTCTATATATCTGCCGTGACCAAAGGCGGCTCCGTTCCCTATCGTCTAAAGAACTGCAGAAGAGCATTCGCGCGATAAGGCCGACCCGACTGAACAAAGTGCCAGACGAGAAGAATCCACCAGGAGCTGACCGCTGCCAGAATACTTAGAGCGATGAGCCAGAGGTGAAAGGTCTCCCGCTCCGGAATCGCCAGGAAGATGATGGCAGCGAAGGTCATGCTCGTCGCAAAAGCACTGAGCGCAAGACGGCTACCGAGGTGATGCACTGTCTGCGGCAGGAGATCAAGGTTTGGGGTGAGGGAGCGGATCTGCAAATTCCCCGACTGGGAATCGTGGAGTATCTGATCGAGTTGCCCCGGCAATTGTTTCAGAAGGTCTGGCAATCCCATAAGCTGCGACATGGAATCGTTGAGCATACCCTTGGGTGAGAAACGTTCGGCCATCAGTTGTTTGATGAAAGGCTTGGCAATCGACATCGCATCGACGTTGGGATAAAGGCTTCGGACCAAGCCTTCAATCGTCAATCCAGCCTTCATAAGCAGGGAATATTCACTCGCAAGCTTAATCTGATACCTTTGGGCGGCATCGACAAATTCATCGGCCAGCTCCCTCGACTTCAGATCGCGAAAGGAATCCACATTCACATATTCATTGAGGATGCGCGTTACGTCGCCTCGCAGCTCGACCAGATTCACCCTTTTCAAAGGCGTACCCATGCGCAGGAAAACGCGGGTGATGGTGGCTGCATCCTTAGCCATCAAGGCTATGACGAGCGTAACAAGATCGGCTCGCTGATCGTCGCGCAAAGTCCCGACGAGACCGAAGTCGATGAGACAAACTTCTCCTTTGTCATTGATAAGAATATTTCCCGAATGCGGATCCCCGTGAAAAAATCCATCGATGAACACCTGCTTGAGCAGACTATTGAGGAGCTGCGTGACCGCGTGTTTGGCTTCAGCACTGCCCGGAACCACATGTCTCAGGGATCGTCCTGCGAAGTATTCCATGGTCATCACAGTTCTACAGCTCAGCTCCATAAAGGGCTTTGGAGCCACGACCTGCTGCGTTGGGTCGAGGAGACTGCGAGCCTTTTCGAGGTTAGCCAATTCTTCGGTAAAATCGAGCTCCGAGAGCAAAGCCCTTTCAAACTCGACAACAAATTCGGCTGGAGCGATCAGCCTCATCTCTTCAATCCCAAGCTCCAAAGCCTTGGCGAGCATGAAGAGAAGACTGAGGTCGCCGCGCATGGTCTGTTCGATACCAGGCCTTTGAACCTTGACCACAACCGTCACCCCTTCGTGCGTGACTGCACGGTGGGTCTGAGCGATCGAGGCTCTGGCGAGGGGTTCGCGTTCAAACTCCCGAAAGGCTTCGGTCAGAGTCTTGCCTAAACCCCGTTCCACAACGGCCTGAATATCCTCAAACGGCACCGATGGAGTCTGATCCTGAAGACCTTCGAGAGCTGTAATGTAGCTCGCAGGGAGAATATCGGGACGCATCGACATGATCTGACCGAACTTGATATAGGTCGGCCCCAGATCTTCCAGCAACTTTCGAAATCGCATGGCTGCTGGCAGCTGCTCTTTGCCAGCGCCTTCCGTTGTCACATCATTAAAAAAGATTTTGCCGATGGCTGAACGGAGAAAAAGTTCTCCAAAGCCATGACGGGCAATGATTTTAAAGACGACTTGAAGACGTTTGAGATCCCGGGCGGCGACACCGAGAAGAGAGAGATTTACGGACAGAGGCGAATCGTCTTCAGTCGTGATTTGAGTCATTGCTTTCTCATTGGGCGTTGACCGCCGCGAATTGAATTTTGATATCAGTCGTAAAATGGACCAGAGATCTTGATACCCTGCAGCGAAGTCGATTCCCAGCCTTGTTTTTGCAGAAAATGCTGCGCCCCGCAGCATCGAGATCGATCACCCTCATATCACTCGGGATTATGACCTCAAAATAGCGAGAGAAGAATTTTGGCTTGTAGGAAAAGCTCAGAACCATCGTGGCAAGATCCCATTTCATTGCCTTGAGGTCGCCCGGCGTTTTCTCAACGAAAGGTCTGGGCTGATAGACAGCACGGAGCTTGCCCTCCCCGTCCGCAATGCTAAGGTCCTCGCGATTCCAGCCATCTTTCGTTTCGAAATTCCAGGTCGGAGTGTAAACCCAAATCGCTCCTGAATAGAGGTTGGCATCGAGATGCGCGTAGATATTGTTTACGTATTCCCTGGCATTCTTCACATCCGGGCGAGCCCCAAATTCACCAAGAAAGACAGGTGTCCGCCAAGTCTCGCCGATTGTTTTCCAGCTCAACGCGGATTGATCGAGAGCCCATTGCGACCAGGAGCCGGCTAGAAGCTCAGGATCGTAGAAATGGGTGGAATGGACAATGTTTCGACCAGGGATTTTAGGGAGCGTGGATGCTTTTAAACCGAGACTTGTGACGGCAACGGGGCTGAGAAACAGGATCGTCTCGGGCATATTCTTCCGAACGACTCGCGCGGCATCGATGTAGAGTTGGTAGAGTTCGCTTTCCTCATCGCCCCAGGGTTCGTTGATGAGATCAACGCCAATGACGTTAGGCTCTTTGGCAAGGGCCAGCGTCAATCGATCGATCATCTTCAGGTACTTGTCTCTGAGGCCCCAGGTATTCGCATAGAAATGGTGCCAGGCCGAATGCATCTCAATGTCGGCAACAGCGTTAAGAAACCAGGCTTCGCAGCTATCGTCATTACGCGGCTCAAGAGCGATCTGTTCGGGAGGAAGCGCCCACTGCGGAAAACCCTCGCCGCAGCCGCCGATCGAAAATCGTGAAAAGGCATCCTGATGCACATCCACAATCACATAGAGTCCTTTGGATTCTGCCCATCGAACCGTGTTGAGGTAATAAGTGAGATAGGATTCGTCATACCTATCCTTCACCGATTCAAAGGCTTCCCAGTTGAAGAGGAGACGAACCGTATTGAATCCCCAGCCGCGCAGAGGTTGAAAATCTTCCGGGCCCCGAATAGCCCGAAAGGGCGGAACTTTCGATGCGCCGGAAACATTCACGCCTCGGAGGATGATCTGATCACCCATGCGGTTCTCAAACTGATTGCCTTTGACCCGAAGTGGATTGGCAAAGCCTTGCGAAGGCAGAGCCTGACTCAGAAGCATCACAAGGATTGAAAAGATGATACGCATCGGGCACCTTGAGATTGAGAGTTGGCATCGGATGAGCGAATTCTTTTTCGCCACCCTAACGAATAACCCAAGCATAGTATGCTCATTTGATTCAACCTGATCCAGCGCATCTTCGAGGAATAATTTTTCGAACTACCCTATGGTAGTGTGAAGCGACTTCTTTCCTGGAACTTAAAGATGAGGGACCAGTTGTGGGCAAGATCCTTCTCCTCTCGAATGGCTTTGAGCATGGAGCTGCTAAGAACGCCTTTGAAGGCGCCTTTGAGGCTTTGGCGAAGGGAAAGCCCAACCCTCGCATCGCCGTCATACCAAGTGGCATTCCCTTGAAGCAGCAGGGCGAGCACATCCATCGTCTCATGCAGAATCTGTCTCGCCTCACGACAGACCTCTCCATCCTCGATCTGCATAAAGAATCGATCGAATCACTGAAAAGTGCCGATGTCTGTGTCATTACTGGCGGCAATCCCTACACTTTGCTCACGCTAATACGTAAACGCGGCCACGCGATTCTCAGCAAAATCCTCGATCGAGATGGTCTTCTCGTGGCTAGCAGTGGCGGGGCGATGATCCTTGGTTCAGACGTCGCGATCACTGGGATAATCAATCCGAGTATAAAGCGGCCTGGAAACTTCGATCTCAAAGGTTTAGGTTTGTTCGAGGAGAATGTATTTCCTCATTTCAATCGCTATACAGACGGCCAATACGAAGATCGCAGAGATCTAATCGAAGACTGGCTGATAGAACATAAACACTTCGCCATCGCGGATGATCAATACGTGCTCCTCGACTGGAAGGCTCATCCAAAGCCTTTCGGGGCCTGAATAGAAAAGGTTCTTTCATGTTCGATAATTTTTGGTACGCCCTTGCCCTAACGAGTTTTGCGGGTCTCTCCACTGGAATCGGCGGTCTGATATCCATCTTTGGCCGTCCGGATAGCAAACGTTTTCTCAGCTGTTCGCTCGGCTTTTCTGCAGGCGTGATGATCTACGTATCTTTTGTTGAACTCTTTGCGCAGAGCCTCAATATCATCGCTGCTACCGAGGGCAAGATGCTGGGTATGGTCTACGTGAATCTGGCTTTCTTCGCCGGAATGGGTTTGATCGTCATCATCGACCGCCTTGTGCCTTCGTTTGAAAATCCGCATGAGATTCCCGAGCAAATTTCCAAAGACGCCGACAACCCCGATAGCGCCAAGCTCATCCGCCTAGGCCTCCTCTCCGCGTTGGCGATCAGTCTTCACAATTTTCCCGAAGGCATGGCGACCTTTGCCGCGAGTATGAAAGACACCGAACTTGGCCTCTCAATTGCCCTCGCGATTGGCATTCACAATATCCCAGAGGGTATTGCTGTTGCGGTCCCGATCTATCAGGCGACGCGAAACAAAACGAAAGCCATCGGCTATTCCTTTCTCGCGGGAGCATGCGAACCGATTGGCGCACTCTTTGCTTTTGCGCTCATGAGTTTTTACTGGAGTGAATTCCTGGTTGGCCTCATCCTCGCTGCCGTGGCAGGTGTTATGGTCTTCATCAGCTTCGACCAACTCCTGCCCAACGCCGAGCGTTATGGCGAACACCACTACTCAGTTTATGGATTGGTTGCCGGAATGATGGTCATGGCGTCGAGTCTGATTTTTTTCTGACGGTTTGCCGAGTCTTCCAACGCCTGTAGACGAACATTCCCGCGAAATACACGCCAGCGACGATGTAGATGAGTGGGCCGGAGATAAAGGCCCAGGCTTCGCGAGACATGTAGAATGCCGAGTAGACGATCAGGAGACAGTGAAGAAAGAGGATGAGGACCATCCACTGTGTCGAGCGTTGCATGATCTTCAACTGGGAATCTTCCAGCTCCACACCCTTCATGATTCGGCCGGTCATAGCTGAGAGCAGGCTTGGTTTCATGAATGCCATGAAGCCTAAGATCAGCACCATAATGAATTGAACGAGCGCGGGTTTGATTTTAAAGAAAAGGTCATTACCCGAAAAGAGCGACACACCCCCGAGCAATACGATGAGGCCTGTGTCCATCAGTAGCATCTTATCGAGACGCTTTTCCCTGATCCAGACGTAAAGGGTTTGGATAATGCCGAGACCGATAGCAAGGATGAGTGCGTAGCGGGTAGCGACGTCTTCCGGAAAATGGTTGGACAGATATTCTTCGGCGCCCACAAAGAGTAGTAGCGGAAGAAAAGACAGAAGCATATTTTTGATCAGAGTTTTTCTATCCACGCCCCACCTCGGTTCTCAGCAAAAGGCGAGCGTAAACTTTTTGTACAGAAAATGCTTCTCCTATCTTTGACGAAGGAGAAAGCTGAGGCGGGAATCCCAGCTTGCAATTATTCCGACGACATTTCGTAGATTCGGCCAAAGTTATCAGCCCCGGGGCTTGTGAAACGCAATCTTAAAAATCGTCCTGTGCCGCTGACCTTGGTGTAGGACATCGAACTCAGATTTCCTCTTACGCGGCCGATTTCGGTGAAGTTCGCCCCATCGCTCGAAATTTGCAGCTCAAAATCTTTGGTGTTGAATGCCCGGCTTTCGCCGCCGGCTCCGGCATGAAGAATGCGGACGGCAGTGACCACCCGATCGGCTCCGAGATCGACCGAAAGGTGATTGATGCCATCAATCATTATCCCGCACCACTTCGTGGCCGCCGAACCGTCGAAGGCTTTAATTGCCGCTTCGTTGTTCGTACAGACAGCGCTGGTGCGTGTGTCCATCAGGAGGCCGTAGTTCCTCGCCAAAGGCGCTGAGATTTGTGAGTTGAGAAGATCCACCGCTGACGTCTGCCGAGCCGAATCAGCAGCATCGAAGCTACCGTCCCAGCGATAGCCAAACATCCCGCCCTGGCCTTTGGCTTTGCTCCAGATCGATCGGGAATTCATCTCAAGAAATTTGCTGATCGTCGAAACCTTCGCGACTGCGTTGAGTTCGGCGAGATTTCGCACATAAATGCCTTTATTGAGCCGGTCGCCGATGGAACAGTTGTCGCATTTGGGAAAAGCATCGTCGGAAAACACCCCATTGTTATGTGCGAGAGCTTTCATGGAAGCATCGGCTAGAAGTTTGGCCTTGCTCAGATAGGCTTCGTTGCTCGTGGCGCGATACAGTTCAGTCAACGCTCCTACAAGCGTGCCTTGATTCTGAGCCAAAGGGCTCGTTTCCTTGAACTGACATGTCGATGCCTCGATCGTGCCGAGTACCAACGAGCGATCTTTGAGAAGAGCCGACGCTTGAAACCATTCCCAGGCTTTCACGGCATCGGCCTTATAGTTTGAAGCTGTCATCACTCTCGTACTGAGGCCGGCGAGTAGTTTGATATAGAGAAGATTTGCTGCAACCGATTTGGAAGTCTTATCTGTGCGATCATAAATTCCTCCACCACAGGTCTCGTCCCAGGCTTCACGGGTCATTCGATCGGCTTGCACACGTGCGGCATCGAGGTATTTTGCCTCTTTTGTGAGGTCGTAGGCCCTGAGCCAGGCAATGCCCCAGCTCGCGTTATCTTCCTGACTTTCCCTGTAGAGTTTGTCGGCTCCGACTTTAACGAGGGTGTTCGCGAGTATCCAGGAAAAATCCTGAGTACCCGTGCGCTCCATGTAGCCGATCATTGCCACAAGAGAATTGGCCGTCGATAGCCAACCTTCCGGCCAGAGCCCGTTGTCGCGCAGATAGAAACTTGCAAGTTCACCAGCCGCTTCATGAGCGCCGGAAAAGAAGGCAGGCAATGCTACTGGCTCTGGTAAATTTTCGGAACTGGATCCGTCTGGATTCGTGCCGTTATCGCCAGACTCAGCCCCTGTCGAGTCGTCACCCCCTGTATTGATTCCACCTGTGGTGGAGCTGTCATCACCATCAACGGTACTATCGCCGCTATTCGACGAGTATTCTCCCTTGTCGGGATGAGTCAGAGGCTCGGGCACGTCCACGCCTTCGCCTGGCGAACAGGCGCTGAGGAGTAAGATTGCGA
This sequence comes from Pseudomonadota bacterium, assembly GCA_004193325.1. GTDB lineage: Bacteria > Bdellovibrionota_B > Oligoflexia > Oligoflexales > Oligoflexaceae > Oligoflexus. Next base: position 8,463 of record SEDW01000005.1, read on the forward strand.
CAAGGCTTTCGTAGAACTTTTTCATCTTGAATCCTCGGTTGATCCAAGCCTTCTTTCGGAATTTGGGGGAATATTCTGAGAATGTGTGGATGGTCTTAATTCGAAGATTTAAGGGATTGCGATATAAGACGGGGGTTGCAATCAGGATTTTGGTAAATTGTGCAAATTACCAAATTAAAAAATCGCAAATCTTCAGCCATGCGATGCGTCGAAGGTCCACCGTTTGGCAGCGATCCCAAGTGAATAAGCAGAGGGACAGCCAGCGGGCTGTCCCTTTTCATCTACCTAGAAGCTGTCGATCTACATCACGCAGCTTGCCTGTTTCACCTTCAAGTCTTTCCCAGTGACAGCGTCCATCGCATATTCGCGGCTCTCTGTGGATCCAGCCGGGAAAGTCTTGCCATCGACCAGAAAATCAACGGCCTGACGGTAAAAACCATCGAGCCAGGGAGTTTCAGGGATGAGTACCAGATCTTTTCTGGAGAAAAAGGAGTGAGGAACGGAGTGGGGATAAAAGCAGGCCGACACCTGACTCTCAAAACGTTTTTGCTGATAGGCGATTGCTTTGCGGGCAAGGACAGTGTTTGAGCCCACATCCCAATCGACGGCCACATACTGGACTTTGGGAATCTGGGCGAGGGAGGGATAGTCTTTGAGAAGAGTCAGAACATAGTCGCCAACCGAATTCACAGCGGCGAGATTTTCAAAGCGGAAATCGCAGATGCCGCGGCGACCTGGAATTCCGTTTTTACCGCGAGTCCATTGATAACAATCCGGACCCCAGCTGACTTCCATGTGAGCAACTTCAGAGAGTTCGCGAGATCCAAGCGTTACAATCTTCTTTTGCATCTTGTAGAGCGCTTCGGAATTCATATCCGTTCCGCTGTATTTCTCCACGAGATCAGGGCCTGGCATTCCGTAATAGGGAGCCATCAGCAGCACTCTTTTGTAGAGGCCGGGAGCGGCGATGTAAGCGTAGGTTGCGAGCTCGCCACCAACCGATAAACCGCCAAGGATCTTCTCTCCTGGAAGCGTTTTGACGAATACATTTATATCTTCGACGAATTCAAGATACCGTTTCCAGTCTCCATTCTGAACCTTAGGAATGAACTCGGCATAGTATTCCGAATATCTTCGGCCGTTGACGAGTCGAAGATCTTTTTCTTCGATGGGTGAGAGAATGCTCTTCTCTCCCGTCAGACGCTCAGCGTAAGCAAAGGGTGCAGGTCCACGCCCCTGGCCCGGCATGAGAATCGAAAGGCTTGCATAACCCTTCTTCTTAAGGCTCTGAGCGAACTCCCAGTACTGCTGAGGACAGGCGGTGTAACCGTGGTGAAAAACCGCTACACCCTTGTAGGGGACGCCTTCATCAGCAGGAACGAAAAAGGAGGCACAGTCGTCAGGCGTATCACTGTCGTTCTGGATTTCGTAACCCGGATTATATTTTGCGTACATCTGTTTGATAAAGCTGTTCGGATCGAGCTTGGTAGAGAATGATTCTTCCGTGCTGAGACGGCTTGAAGTGGTTTTACACGCTGGGAGCAGAGCAGGAGCGAGGAGGACGAGGAAGAAGACAAGGAGCCGATCAAGGCTTTGCGATTTCAGCGAAAGCATGGAAATACCCTCTGAAGTAAATTATATCCCATAATTTACAACGTCCCACCCTTTTCGCCTAGCCAGGTATGACTAGAGGGTGAGACGTGAGTCTTTTAATAAAATCTTAAATTAGTCGTTATGAATCGAAGTTGCGTTTTCGAGGCTAAAGTATTGGCCGTTGATCAATGCAATGCGTTCCCAGACAACGATATTTGCCTTATCGGAAGCGCACTCGAGGATAGGAGCTTCACTTGGTGCCATGAAGAGATAGATTTCTGATTTCTCGTAAACGATCTCAATCGTGTGACCAGTCGAAGATGGTGTGTAGATCGAAAAGCTCTCAGGAGAAGCTGTAAGTACGAGTTGAGCATCCAGATTCTCTGGATTGCCGAGGATACAGGATGTTTTTTCGACTTCTTCCGTCGGAGCTGCGTTAGCTGCTGCTTCGCGCTCAAATTGAGTATTGGCGGCAAAAGCGCTGGAACTGAGAACGAGAAAGCCAAGGGCGCAGATAAGGTTTTTCATGTTTGGTCGTCCGTTTGTTTGGTGGTTTGCAGGAGATATGTCCTTGCCACTGTTTTAGCAGCTGCCAGGTAGGACTGTTAGAGTTAGCCGGCCAGTCAGTAGCTCTTGACGTGAAAAAACCCGCGCCAAAGGGATTGGCGCGGGTTCAACTTTTAAGATTCTATCAATTTAGCAGAGCTTAACTCTTCTTCTTGTCGCTCATGAGAAGCTCTTTCACCGATCCAAGGCTCGCGAACGCTGTGCTGGTTTCATAGGGTATAAAGACCTTGTCGCTTGGCTTGGTGACAAAGCCTTCAAAGGCATCGATGTAGGCCTGGGTGATAAGGAACTTTGCAGCGAGTTCACTATCGTTGAGCACACGTTTGATCTCTTCGATCGCATTGCCTTTGGCGATGGCGACCATGCGAATGGCTTCGGATTCACCTTCGGCTTTGAGAATGCTCGATTGCTTGGAGGCGTTGGCGAGGTTGATTTGCTCTTCCTTCTCACCCTCAGAGCGGGTGATTCGAGAGGTCTTGTCACCTTCGGCAGATAGAATCTGAGCCCGACGTTCGCGCTCGGCCTGCATTTGTTTTTCCATCGCCAGCTGAATCTCACGCGGAGGCGTGATGTTTTTAATCTCGACCCGATTGACCTTGGCGCCCCATTTGTCGGAGGCATCATCGAGAATTGCCTTCAAGCGACTGTTGATCATATCGCGTCCGGAGAGAGTCTTATCCAGATCCATTTCACCGATAACGTTTCGGAGCGAAGTCTGAGTCAGCTGCGCAATCGCGAAGGGCAGATTCGAAATCTCGTAGAGAGCTTTAACAGGATCCGTGATCTGAATGTAGAGGAGAGCATCGATCACGATTGAAACGTTATCGTTGGTGATCACCGCCTGTTCAGCGATATCCAGAACAGTTTCCCGGAGATCGATTGTGGTATGAATGCGAACCTCGCCGTTCGTCACCCAAAACATCGGGCGAGCCTGATCGAGGAAAGGCAAAATCACGTTGAATCCACTCGGCAGTGTTCGGGAATAGCGGCCAAGTCGTTCGATGACTACGCACTCGCTCTGCTGTACGACCAAGGCTGATTTAAGGACGATGACGAAGGCGCAGAGAACCAGAAATCCGACAATGATTAAACCAGGAGTCATACCGACCTTTCAAATCCGTGAAACGATAACCTTGTTACCGTCTAAGTTAAGTATTACGACCTCTTCGCCAACCATTATCCGTTCTTCGTTCTTGCTGATGGCTTTCCAGAGATCTCCGTAGAGCTTCACGTAACCGCCGAGCTTGGGCTCAATCGTCTCGGTGACGAGAACCTTCTGCCCAATCATGCTGTCCGTGTTGCTTTTATAAGCCGGGGTCTCGGAGTGTTTATAAAACTTCTGAAAGAGAAGAAAACTCACCACAGCGTGAACCGTCATCAGCGGAAGAACGATGACCCAGCTATCAAAAACAAAAGTCCACACGACAGACGTGAGGATACCAACGCCAATCGGAAAAAGAACGAATCCCGGTACGAATATCTCAGCCACGATGAGGAGCGCGCCTATGCCTAGTAATATGTAGGAGCTGTTTTGCACTGTAGACCTTTTCTCTAAAGTTACCCATTAGGGTGGCGGATAATTTCTAGTCAGTCAACACATCTCGATTAATGAAGGTCGAAATCGTCCTCTTCCAGGTTTCTGCTGCGCTATCGTAGAGTTCGTTATGGCCGGCGTTAAGCACAATTTCGAGCTGCTTTTTGCCCGCAAGTGCGTGGAACACGCGTGTAACCTCCTCCGGTTTCGCACGATTATCATTCGCTCCGCCGATGACGAGAGTTGGAATCTTTACACTTCTGGCAAAATCTTCGGGATTGTGTTTGAAGCCATTAAATCGATAGAGGACGCTTCCCCAAAAGAGAAGAATCTGAGCGAAAGGTGTCGGCGGGGCTGCGATTAGGCGAAAACGATTTTTCAATGTGGCGAGTAGATTATCAAAGGGGCACTCCAGAATAAGAGCTTCGACTTTCACGCCTAAAACTCCCACAGCACGCAAAGCGGCTGCGGCTCCCATCGATTTTCCGTAGATGACGATAGGCAGCAAAGGAAATTCCCGGCGAATGTAGTCGACCGCGGCCTTTACATCCTCCGCTTCTTTGTAGCCAATGCTTGTGTCATAGCCTGAGGACTCACCGCTGCCGCGAAAGTCGATGAGGAAGGGCCTCAGACCAATTTCCTGAAAAGCCTCGGCTTCCTTGAGCAGAGCCGTTTTTTCAGCGACGAAGCCATGGAGCATCAGCACCCAACAGGGCCTAAAGGTAGGCGCAGAAATCCAGGCATCGATCTCAATAGAATCACTGCTCTTGAAACGCGCATGGGCAAAGGCGGGATTGAGGGAATTGCGGTCGACATGACCTTTCGGCTTGAGAATTTTCATCCCAAAGAGAGCGATGCGGACTTTGCTACCGAAGGATAGGCTTTCCGGAGCAGTAGCACTCATACCCTTGTCATGGAAGTGCAGAATGCCACGCACATGCAGAAGGGCCATGATATTGAAGAGGGCAAAGAGGGAGACCATGATTAAGATTAGACTCGAAAGTTCCATCGCTCACGTATCTCCCTATTGAATAGTCGTTATTCAATATACCAGCCAAAGCCGATATTGAAGAGCGATTTATCTTCTTCCGCATGCCCCCACAAATCGCTTGCCTTCATACGGTGATTCGATACGCTCGGTATCTTGGATTCATCGTAATCACCTTTGAAGCCGAGAAAAGCTGTCGGTTGAAATCCTACCGTAAAGTAGTAGCCGTCATTGCCCTGCCAGCCAAGGTCGGCCATGAGCACGCCAGCTGAATAATTAAAGGTCTTTTTCACTATAGGATTAGATGAGCTCAACCACGTCTCGTCGTATTTATAATTCAACTCCCCACCCACGAATCCAAGTCCTGCGCCGACGAACCAGCCGCTGTTCCATACACGGCGATAACTGGCCACAAGCCGCTTTTGAGTCAGTTCCACTTCAGAATTGCCACTTAATGATTGTTCCGCAGCGTTCCCGGAATAGATAAAGACGTGTATCTGGTCGAATCCCTTGGGGCGAGGATTGAGATTAAAATCGTAGTAAAGCTGCAGACCAGCCGTCGCCGGACCAGACCCCAAGCCAAAACCAAGACCATGGTTATCCAGCTTTTTCTCTGCAGCTTCTTCAGCTCTTGCAGGCTTTTCGCTGGGCTGCTCCGCAGCGGTCTCAACAGTTTTGACTGGCTCCTCTTGTTGAGCGAAAGCCATTCCCGACGACGACAATGCCATCAAACTGATGAGTACCTTTTTCATGATCGGAGCTCCTTTAGCCGGGATGATTTTCTAAGCATAATGAAAGATTTGAGCGCAGGGCTCGAAAGTCGGAAATGAGACATTCCGCTTGGACACTGGACGCTGAGTCGGTTTTAAAGATGGTACTATGCTTTCCCTGCTTTGTCATAAATAATGCTCCAAAAAAAAAGAGTGTGAGCTTTAGGCTCACACTCTCTTAAAACAGTGACTTAAGTTGCTCGACCATCAAACAAATTTCGGATCGGGACCTCGCGTGGATTACTCGCCTTCGCCGTCATCATCAGACTGTGAACCTGGGCCTTTGCCCTGGCCTTTGCCAGCGTCTTCGCCAGGATGTCCGCCGTGACCTTTACCGGCACGTTCTTCTTTAACTTTTTTGAATGCGGCAACTTTGTCCGCTTCCATTGCTTCGTACTCAGCTTGGTTAAGAGCACCATCGGCATTGGTATCGTATTTGGCGATGACATCAGCCCAAGCGAGTTTTACACGTTCTTCATGTTTACCCGGAAAATTATCATGACGGTGGCGACCGACGCGTGGAGCTACTTCTGACAGCAGAGTCTTAAGTTCGTCGGCTGAAAGGAGTACGTCTGTACCAGCATATTTATTGAAATCTTCAGTCATTTTAGCTGTGATTTTCGCGAGCTTCTCTTCGTCAATTGCTTTGTCTTCAGCATGTTTTGCAGGACCTGCGAGGAATTCTGCGAGCGAGAGACTGCCCGATGCATCGGCATCGAGTTCTGTCATCACTTTTGAAACCATTTGCGCAAGTCGTTCCGCTTTGATGTCGTCTTTAACAGAGTCATCAACTTCAGTACTTGTCGTCGTTGTGCTCGTATCTTCAGCAGCAGAGTCGACCACATCATCAAGGTAGAGTTGGTTAGCGGCTTGGTCATTCGAACTTACTGCAGCTGCTTTCTGAAGAGCGGAGATGCTTTGATCCAAACTTGATACTTCACCGCAAGCGACAGGAAGGAGGGCCGATAGTAATACGATTGACAACTTGATGTTCATTCTTAACTCCAGATCGTTTTCAAAGTTATGTTTATTGCCGTGCTATTGGGGAGCCATCACCGGCGCCTTAATTTCCTTTTCGGTGCTTTTTGTGAAAACTTTAATTTTATCTTTTTTGCCAGCATTATCAGCTCTTACGTCGGTAAGAATTCGGAGTTTTGAAATTTTTCTGAGTATGGCTAGGTTTCTGACAGTCCTTCTCAATTTTCCTCAATTTTTGGCTCCGATCTGCCGATAACTGTTATGAGGAGACAAGACATGGCATTAACGAAAGAAAATCTTAAGGAAATCGCCCGATCGCTGAAAGCGACCGATCACAGCGATTATCGTGATTTTCTCTCTTTAGTCTATGAGACAGCGAAAGCTCAGGACCCAAACTACTCTTATGCTCGTCTCTCGAAGGACCTAAGCGTAGGCTCAGCCAACGCTCATGGTATAATCAGTGGCAAGCGCAGCCTGACAGTCAAAGCCGCTGAGAAGATCTGTGAAGCACTCGGCATGATCGGTATTCAGAGAAAATTCTTCCTTACGCTGGTTGCCGGCGCACGCGCCCGTACATCTGCGGATCGCGACGAAGTTTTTGAGCGGCAGTTGAGTCTGAGACAAAGAGAGCTCCCGAACGAGCTCGATCGCCGCCAACTCGCATTTTTTGAGCATTGGTATCACGCAGCTATTCTCGAACTGCTTCGTCTCGACGATGCAGAATCAACAGTGGAATGGATTGCAGAGCATATTCGCCCTGAGTTGCCTGAGGCGCGCGTGAAAGAAAGTCTGACTCTTCTCGAAGAGCTTGGCTATCTCGCTCGCGATGAAAGTCGGCAGCGATTGTTTCCTACGGATGCCACGATCACAACTGGCAACGAGGTCTTAAGCATCGCGTTGATGAGCTTTCATCGGCAGATGCTCAAGCTCTCCCTCGAGGCACTGGACACTGTGCCTCGGGAAGAAAGAGATATCAGTGCAATTACCGTCGGCGTATCAGCGGCTCTTCAGGAGCAGTTCAAGGATGAGATCGTGGCTTTGAGAAAGCGCTTTCTTCAGCTTTCCGCAGAAGAAAAAGGAGCCACAGAAGTGGTTCAGGTGAATTTCCAATTATTTCCATTAATCCAAAGGAAGGGCTAAATACGATGCGCTTTCTCCTATTCTTCCTAATGGCCATCAGTGCTAGTCGCTGCGGTGTTGAAGCTGGTAATGCCGGCGGTGGCAAAGGCAAAACCGGAGCCGTGAAGATACTCTTCGCTCAGGAAAGCGGTACGTCGAACGAGAGTTTGAGCGTCGGAATTAATTCGCTTTCTCTCTTGAGTTCTTCGGACTCTGATTCGGCTGGAACGAGTATCAGTCCATCTGTGGATTCCGTGGATCTGTTCAATCAGAATCAAGGTGGAAATGTGGTCGTTGCGGAATCGACCATCATCCCAATTGGCGATTACACACAGATCTCGATTCGTCTCAAAGGCGACAAGCCGATTCGTTACCGCGATTCGGATGGTCATGAACGTGATGTGCATCTGGAAGACTCGTCCGCGAGCTCGTTTTATGTCTCGCAAACATTTTCAGTGGTCGAAGGCAAAACGACTTCGATTGTCGTGAGTCTTGATCCTTATCGATCCCTTCAATCGGGGAGTGACGACAAATTTGTATTCAAGCCGCGTGGCGACGCACGATCTGAAGATCGCGAAGTGGAATACAAGGGCACGACCACAGTTCCAAATGCCCAGTGGGTTTGTGCTTATGCGTTCGCGGTCGAGGCCGGACCTCAGTTTGGCGGCGGACGCCCGGATTCTGGCGACAAGGGCCCATCGGGCGACCATGGTCCACGAGTCGAAGATCGCGGCAGCTCGACCACCAAGGCTGACATTGTCAAAGACGCAAGTGATGCCTGCTCAAATGCTTACGCCAAGGCGCCTGTGCGGGATGGGAAGTTCGAACTTCGTCACTTGATTCCAGCCACCTACTCACTGCGCATCTTTACTGTAAACGGCAGTTATACTGATATTGCGGATGATGTGAAATTAGCGCCTAAAGACCAGCATTAAACGCATTTCCAATGACTCATCGATAATTTTTGACTTGATCTTTGAGACCCTTCCAGGCTTTTGTGAACCCAGCAAGGTTCACAGTCTGGAAGGGTTTTTTACATGAAAATACTAGCAAGCGGCCTTCTGTTGACCAGCGTTCTGGCAAGCTCCGCCTGGGCGAGCGATTATCCGCCAGGATATGGCGTTGAACGCAGCTGTAAGACTCAGGGTCCGGTCGAAGTCTGCGTGGTCAACCAGCACTACGGTCAGTACCCGCGCCTCAGCATTCGTTATAATGGATCGCTTCAAAATCAAACGGGCGGCCTCAAGGCCTGGATTCAACTCAATGGCCGGTCGGGTCTCTATGCGTTTGAGAATTCCTCTGACACACTCAGCCTCAACGAGCCGGAGAGCTACCGCTGTTTTGTAGGCCCGCTACCGGATTGGTATCAGGGACCTTACGGCTCTTGCCTCTACGAACATACCGGAGCTGAAGTCGGCTCGATGATTTGGGAAGTGAAGCCAGAGGATGCAGCGGAGTCCGACTTGTTCTTCTATGCCCGCAATCAATTCGGGACAGCGAATGCCTGGGATATTGAACTGGCTTTGGTTGATGAGGCAGGACGATGGGATAGTTTATATTCCGCGAATTATCGATTCCGCTTCGAATGAGTAAAAGGCTCCGTTTTCACGGAGCCTTCTTTTTTAATAGAGCCCTTTGCTTGAGAGGATCTTGAGGAGCATAGTCTTGGCTTCGGTCCCACCGGGAGTTCGATCGCCCTGCTCTTCCTTATCTTCAAAGTCGAGGACTGCAATGTATTTTTTATTTCGTGTTTCGATGTGAGCCACAAACCAGCCGAGGCGCCTGGTAAAATTCTTATCCAGATATCCGGATCCAGTTTTTCCCGACAGCTTATAGCCCTTCAGATTCTCTTCGATGTACATCAACTTCTGAGCGGTATCCACGGCTGAGCGCTTCGCTGGCAGACGGAACGTCCAAAACTTCTCGAGGAACTCGACCTGTTCGATCGGCGAGATGAGTAGCGTCGGCTTCGGTTCACCTTTGATAAAAGGCGCTATCGTCAGCCAGGCGTTGTCGATCCGGCCACTGAAATTTTCGTTACCGTATTCGAAAGCTTCAAGATAGGACTGAATCTTGGGTTTTCCCAGAGCCTTCGTAATCCGCTGCGAATACCAGATCACGGAATTGGCAATCCAGGTCGTTGCATTCTGATCGTGATTCCACGATTCGATACTTTCGATCTCATTATTCCACTTGAACGTGGTGTTCTCGTCCTTCAAAACACCGGCATCAAGTCCCATGACCGCTAATGGAATCTTGAAAGTCGAGACCGCCGGCTTCTGCAATTTGCAGAACTCGGGGTTATAGGCATCGAGATAGGTCTTCGTCGCAAGGTCATAGAGAAGGAAACAGCCTTGTTTGCCTTCGAAGAATTTATCGAGATTAGGATTACTGTCGGGAATGCTCACGCAGGAGGTGGCAGTAAGTCCGAAAGCTGCGACGACTGCGCCCAGGGCAAGCCTTTTGATGGCCGAAAGTTTCATAGTTTTGCGCTTCCTCATTCTGATCATCCCCCTTTATACCAGAATTTCAGTCACGAGGCGACCCGACATACCGGTCATATCTGTCGGATCCCTTGCAGAGCGCTTCAAATAAGCTTCGGTCCTGGTTTTTATTCGCAGAATTTGCCTGAAAAAGAGTGCGTTTGGGCCCACAAAGAGCTATACCGTTCGGGCTGACATATCTCCATCAGGGGCGCGCCCATGACTGACCTAAAAATATTGCTTCTCACTCCGCCGATGACGCAATTGAATACGCCTTATCCTGCGACGGCCTACCTTACGGGCTTTCTCCGCATGCATCACTACGCTGTGGAACAAAGGGATCCGGCGATCGAACTCATCCTCGCGCTCCTGTCCAAGCATGGCCTAAGTGAAATCAAGGCCGAACTCGAGGCAAATTTCGAAGGCTTATCTGAAGAGGATGTGCCTTATGAAGTTTCTTATTTTCTTGAAAATTATTTCGCCTACGCAAATACCGTCGAGCCCTGTCTTCGTTTTCTTCAGGGCAAAGATCCAAGCCTTGCCATCCGACTCTGCTCGCGAAAGTACGTCCCGGAAGGAATCGGCTTTGATGCTCTGCATCAGATGGAAGAACTGGAAGGTGGCGAACATCTCTTCTACGCCTTTGGCAATCTAGGCACTCAGGACAAGGCTAAATATCTCGCGAGCCTCTTCATTGCCGGTCTAGCCAAGGTTATCAATGAGGGCATCGATCCGCGCTTTGAACTCTCCCGCTACGGCGAGAGACTTGCGGCCAGCAATCCCGTCTTTGACGATTTGCATGACTCGATCGAGGGGCAGGAAACTTTTGTCGATGACGCATTGAAAGAGATCACTCTGCGTTATCTTAAAGAAACGGGCGCAAACGTCCTCGGCATCACTCTGCCCTTTCCTGGCAACGTTTATGCCGGCCTTAAGATCGCGCAAACTGCAAAAGCGTTTAATCCCGAGATCAAAGTGATTCTCGGTGGTGGTTACGTCAACACCGAACTCCGCTCGCTGAAAGATCCTCGGGTCTTTCAATACGTGGATTACATCAGCGTCGATGATGGCGAACGGCCACTTCTCAATCTCCTCGAGCATCTCAAGGGCGAAAGACCGGAGTCCGAACTTCTTCGCACCTATGTTCTCAAAAACGGACTCATCGAATTTATCAATTCTAAAAAAACTCACGACATTCCCCATCGCGACGTCGGCACTCCGACATACGATGGACTGCCGCTCGACAAATACCTGTCGATCTGCGAATTGCCGAACCCGATGCACCGTATCTGGTCGGACGGCCGTTGGAACAAGATCACACTTGCTCACGGCTGCTACTGGAACAAATGCAGCTTCTGTGATGTGAGCCTCGACTATATCGCACGCTATGATGAAGCTCAGGCCGACATCATCCTCGCGCGCATGGAAGCCTTGATCGCTGAGACAGGACAGACTGGATTCCATTTTGTAGACGAAGCCGCTCCACCGAAAATACTTCTCGCGCTTGCGCAGAAAATTATTGAAAAAGGCCTGACCATCACCTGGTGGGGCAACGTTCGTTTTGAAAAGACCTTCACCCCGAAGGTCGCGCAGATCCTTGCCGCATCGGGCTGCATTGCAGTCAGCGGCGGCCTCGAAGTGGCCTCGGATCGTCTGCTTAAGCTCATGAACAAAGGCGTGACAGTGTCGCAGGTAGCCCGCGTTACGCAGGCTTTCACCGATGCTGGAGTTCTCGTACACGCCTATCTCATGTATGGCTTTCCGAGTCAGACTCAATCGGAAACGATTGACGCCCTCGAGAACGTTCGTCAGCTCTTTAAGATGGGCTGTATTCAATCAGGATACTGGCACCGTTTTGCAGCGACAGTTCATAGTCCGGTTGGCAAAAATCCGGAAATGTTCAATATCCAGATTGCCCCTCAGGAGGACATCTGGTTTGCTTCGAACGATCTAGACTTTTATGATCCGGTTCAATGTGATCACGATGCATTAGGCAAGGGTTTGAACAAGGCCCTTTACAATTACATGCAGGGCATTGGTCTTGACGAGGATGTGAGAATTTGGTTTGAGGACAAGGTGCCGAGGCCCAAAGTGAATCCAAACTTCATTGAATCCGCTCTGCGCCAGGCTTGATCAATCGGCTTTGAGTTCGAACGTATTGTCCGAAACATCTGGTGTCTTGGCTCCCGTGATCTGCACGTATTCAGATGCCTTGTTCATGATCTCAAACATACGTTCGTTTGATGTGGCAGCTGAGGGCGCTTTGTCCGTGCATGGGCTCTTGCAGCCGCTTGGAGCAGCGTTGGCAAAGGACAGGAAATAAACAAAGGGTGCCGCCACGTGCCGTGATATCTGATTCTTTGCCGAATAATAATCGAGTTCAATATCGGTGCGGCCGATCATCGACAAGAGTTCGAGATTCTCATCCCCCCTATCACTCTCTGTCAAACTTGACGTCTTATACCATTCAAAGATCATCCCATCATTTTTCAAAGGACTGATAAGCGATCGCACCAATGATCCGCGAGAAGCCTTAGACGGGGCCGCTGCTGACCAGAAGGGGTCGAGGAGGGCAACACGCTTCGGCACGAGCTTCGTATCGATCTTACCGGCCTTTGCGGCTTCCTTGGCGAGCGAAGCGAGGCGAGTGACGAGTTGATTGCCAAGCGAATGACCGGCGAGACGGATCTCGCTCCCTTTGTAGCCCTTCAAAGCTTCGCTGTAGGCCGAGAAAAGCATATCGGAGACCGAGCCCATCGGCAGACCGGCTGTCTGCGTTGCGCCTTTGCAATCCTTCCAGCTCAATTGAGCATTCTCCCAGATCTTATCTTCGACCACGGTGACGTCGTTATCGTCAGCGATCTGATTCCAATAGAAAATCCCCACGTTCCATCCTGCCGCAATCCAGGCATCAGCCGAGTCGGTTTTGACTCCGAATATGGGATCGATATTTTTATAATTGAAGGTGGTTCGACGCTTCGTCACGTGGCTGTTCGCCTGCCAGCCGTGAACGTAGAGAAGAGTCGGTTTTGAGGCATCGTAGAAGCTACTCTGGGTCAGGGGACTTACCTTTTGAGCAACATCGCCTTTGCCATACCAGTAGATGCCATAGTCGAGAGTATCGCATTCAAAGTTGAGCGTCGAAGCTGCGCTCGCCACAGGACGAATATCGGGAAGCACTGATGTGACATCAGGGATCGACGCACCATCGGTTTTGACATCAGCGGTGCTTTTATCAGGTTCGGCTTGAGTGGACGCGGATTTTTTATTGCAGGCTACCAAAGTCAGGGTGAAGAGGAGAAATAAACTGATCTTCATGCAATAGCCTTTTCATAGCTGCGTGACAGAAGCTGTCCCGCAAGGTTTCGGCAGGGTTAACCGCGCCGCTGTCCTTATCGGAGTCTTTTGGATTTAGGACAGTCTTATTACAAATATAGGGGCGACGAAAATTGGCTTCAAACCAAGATTCGGCAAAACCTCATTTCGCAACGCGCTCTTAGCCTTTCCTTGAAAAAAGACTAAGGAAATTCCTGGTTCTACCGAAGGATAGGCTGGATCTCTGTGGGGGCTATCTGATGAAATTTCTCTTCATTTCCGTTTTGGTACTACTAACGGCCTGTGAAATCAGACCAACGCGCATCGGACCGAATAAAAAAGGTTCTGGCGGTGCTATGCCGATGCCAACGGATCCCCAGGTGCAGATTCCGGTCCATAACGAACCGATCGATGCCTATCTTTCTATCGGTCCCTACTTGCAGAAAGAGCTCGACGCTCCAGTTGGGGCACCTAAGATGCTCAAAGTCTACGCCCAGATTCGCCAGGAAAATTCCGTGTCGAAAAATTTCGATGATCTCAAGGCTTCAATTTCGCCAGCGGACCCGGCAATTTCTGCAGCGATTGAAGCTGCTCAGAAGTCCGGACTCTCAACAGTCGAATTTGAAATTGAAGTATCGAGCCTCAAAGGCGCTTTGGGAATGGTGAATAAAGCGCTAAGTTCCATCGAGATATCACTGCCTCTTCTCGGCCAGTGAATACCCCTCTTAACAAAGGTCAGTATAAATTCTTCGCTTGCTGACCTCTTAGACCCTACAAATTATGCCCCCTTCTCATCTTCACAAATCCCTCTGTGCTAAAATCTTAGTATATCGTTACGCCATGTCGCATGAGGCTATAGATGCGTTTTCTCCATTTTCTGGGTTTGATCGCTTCATTCTTTGTCCTGATGAGTTGCAAGTCGAAAGACTCCGAGCTCAAAGCCACAGAAGCCCAAAGAAGCAAACTCAAGGCCTGTATCGTTTCCACCGTGATGGAAAGCTACGCGAGTTCGAATCCTGATCGCCGCGCGGTAGGTCTTTTTGCTGATGATCTTGCGCGCCGCGCTCCGAGCGACAATGAGATCGAAAAAGATCCGAAGTTTGAAGAGTACGTGGGAACACTCGGCTGCGACCCGAAGAAGGTCGGCAGCAAGGATAGTTTCGGAACCACAATAGTTGTCGAGTGGGCCGTCAGCCCTCTCAATCCGAAGAACGCCAATTCCGCGAATACTTCTAAACAATGACCTTTAGATATTGAGATAAGTATGGCCATTATTCTTCCTCAAAATGATACAAATACCAAGCGTGCGGCAGAACTCGAAACGATGCGCAAAGATTATGCGTACAATTTCGAAAACGAATTTCCTGTTGGCGTTAAATACTATGCGCGCGATATGGATGGCATTGCTTGGTATCCAAAGGTTCTGGCAGGACTCGCGACTGCACGTAGCAACGTTCAGGAAATCCTGGAAAAGACGGGTTGGAAAACCAAAAATCCGGTCCCAACTCTTAGCCCTGCGGCTCTTGCTGGCTATATCGAGAAGAAAAGCTTCCCAGACCTCTTCGACTATTTCTTGACCGAACTCGGACCGATCGATGGCGGCGGTCGCCCCACTGCGCTCGAAGACTACGTAAAAGTCTTTCAAAAGGTGAAAGCAACCTATTGCACCGAACGCTTCATGGACGATGATTATTTCGCCCATTCTTTTCTAGCAGGTCCGCACGCCAACCTGTTTGGAATGATCAAAGCCATTCCTGCAAACTTTCCCATCAGCAATGAAATCTTCAAAAAGACTGCTGCGTTTGCCAGTGACGATCTTGCAAGGGCGATGAATGCCGGTCGGGTGTTTATCGCTGACTACAAAGAGATGATCGACCTGCAATCAGGTGTTCACCCGGTCCAAAAGAAATACATCTATCAGCCGATAGTCGCCTTTGCGGTGCCGGAAAACGGCGGTAAGATGCTGCCCTTTGCAATTCAATGCGGCCAAACCCCGGTTGACTTTCCGATGTTTACACCAGCTGACGACTGGGCCTGGCAGATGGCTAAAGGCACGGCTTGGGTCGCTCATTACACCTATCATGAAGTGATCACCCACCTGGGTTTGACCCATCTCCTGATCGAGCCGATAGTCGTGGCCACCCGAAGACAGCTGCACACATCACACCCGATCTATAAGCTCATCACGCCCCATTTCGAGGGTACGATGCTTATCAACAGCCTCGCGATGTCGAGTCTTGTTCAGGATGGGCAAGCGGTGGATCGCCTCGTGGGCAGTGCCAACAAAAGCAACTTTGCCTTCCTGGCCAAACAGCGCCTGAACTATAGTTTTTCGGAAAATTATCTTCCGAATCGTCTCAAGCTAAAAGGCGTTCACGATATCAAGACACTCCCTCAGTATCATTACCGTGATGATGCGATTCAAATTTGGAACGCGACCAGAGCCTGGGTCAGCCGCTACATCGACCGCTGCTATAGGAGCGATGCCGATGTGAAAGCCGACTTCGAACTCCAGGTCTGGGCCGTGGAAATCAACGCTAAGAACGGCGGACGAATTCGCGACTTCGCAGCGAACGGCGGTGTGGATAGCAAAGATCAATTGATCGACACCTGCACTATGATTATCTTTACCGCTGGACCTCAACACGCGGCCGTTAACTTTCCCCAGTTGACTGACATGAGCTTTCTCCCAGGTGGGCCCCTTGCTGGTTATCGCCCCGCTCCGGAAAGCACGAAGATGACGAAGCAGGACTATCTCGACTTTCTGCCACCGATGGATATTGCCCTTAAACAATGGCAAACCATGCACTTCCTTGGCTCGGTCCGTCATACGACGTTCGGTGACTACGGGGATGCTTTCAGCGATGAGGTCATCAAGGCGGCAGCAGGAGCTTTCCGGACCGACCTCAAACGCATTGAAGAGGAAATCAAAAATAAGAATCTGAAGCGGCTCGCCTATGAGCACCTTCTTCCGTCACTGATCCCACAAAGCACCAACATTTGAGAGAGGGGAACGAAATGAAAGATCAAACAGTAAGCCGCCGCAGCCTCATTGGTGCCCTTATTCTCAGCAGCTCGACACTTGCGATGGGATCGACGGGGATGAGCCTTAAAGCTCTCCTAAGAAGCTCCGATGGGGAAGAGGCCGTACGAAGCATCATTGGCGAGCATTTCACTCACTGTACTGGCAAGGAAAAAGCCATCACAGAGTTCTATCAAAGCCTCCTCCTCGGGCAGGATCACACGGAGAAGCAGGAATTTTTCCTGGAACTCCTGGATTCCAAAGCTTTGGATGAGAGGCTCTCTCTTTATGTCATTCAGGAATTTGCGATTTCGACGAATTATATGGGAATCGTCGATGGGCACGAGACTGTTTTACGCATGCTGAAGAGCTGATCAATTCACAAAAGAAAAGCCGCAGCCGATCACTCGGGCTGCGGCTTTTCCTATTCCAGACGATCAACCCGGCTCTTTGCGAGTCTCTTTGTTGATCTCGTGACGAAGCTTCGAGATATGCTCATAAACTGATTTGCGGACGCGGTTCATCGATCCCAGCGGCTTGTGCTCTGGCAGAGAATGCCAGGGATTAAAGCTCAGGGTGTCACAGGCGATGTTCTGAGCGAGAGTCGAGTCAGGGGTAGGAGCAATATCCTGAACACCCTTTTTCATCGTCAACGTAGCGACCTTTGACCAGGGAGTTTTCCATTCGATTCGAGAATCCTCGACACTCATGGAATCATCAGTGCGGACCTGAACATAGATGTCCATACAAGCATCCGCATTTTTAAAGTGATTGATCATGCTCGTGCGCAGATAGTTATCATCTTTAGTTGAGGTGGGCACCGAGTCCTTGCCGTTGATTGCACAAGGCTTGGCCGTGTATTTCACAGCCATTTTCTTGGCTCCAACGCCGAGCTGGTAGGGAACATTCGACCAATATTGAGCCTGAATCGGCGACGCAATCTGCAGGCTTTTGATTTCCTGAGCGATCTTTACACCCTGTACACCGAGAGATTTGACGGTTGCGAGTTGACTTAAGATATCTGAATTTTCAAACTTGTTGATAAAGGTTACGTACTCGACTGGGTCTTTGATGAAAAAGACAGGATGGCTGATGAAAACAAAGTCCTGGCTCAGTGCCTGAGATTCGACTTCGAGCAGTTTTTTGCCAGGTACATTGAGCAACTTGAAAGCCATGCCGCGACCATCTTTGACGATATCGGCCTGGGTAGGGATCTCGCTGCTGTTGGAAAAGCGAATAAGGGCATCGAATTTATTGCCCTTCGTAAAGACGCCTTGCGCAAATTTATCTTCGATCGCGGGATCGACCGTGAACTCCGCCTTGAGGCAGCCGTGTGTTTTGGGATGAGCATCGCGGAGAGCGCGTTTTCCAGAGCCTGGTGCATATTTCGATTTGATCTGACCATCGATAATATTCACGATGTCGGCGGCGGCTTTCACTTCACCTTCAGCAAGAGCCTCGCCCAGCTCGGGATCAGGCACGGGATAGGTGAGCGTCGCTCCCTCGGTATTTGCTGATTCCGGAGTCACTGGGGTCGTGCCCGTGCCCGGAGTGGTAGGGTTTGTGGTTGTGGCAGGCTCGGTCGCGGCTGCTTTACGGCTTTCCTTGGGCTTGACGCATCCCATGATGGAGCAAAATCCAGCAATTAGGACAATATTACGGCTGATCATGAGATAGGCCTTTCCGATGATTTTTGGGATATTAGGGGGGATTATACCTTTTTATACCGACCTGTGCAAAAAAGCTTGAGGCCTAAATGTGACTTTTCATAAAAGCCGTTAACCTTCGGTCTTAACGCAGGAAATACCCCATTTATGCCTAAGCTCAAAATTACAAAATTAGCCTCGGATTTTTCTCAATTGTGCCGATAAGTCCCCAAGATTTAGAGATCGGACTGGGAGCCTAAAGTGATTAAGCACGCACACAAAATCGTCCTTCTTTCCCTATTGATGCTAACTGCGGAAAGCGGATGCAAAAGCAAACTCGACCGCATCGCTCACAGCCTCAATCCCTTTGGAGCAAAAGGCGACAACTCTAATCCCGGGAATAATCCTGAGACAGCTGCCCCTATCGTCATCGATGAAGCGGCCGAAGCCATGCATGCGAGCATCCTTTCAGAACTGAAGAGCAAACATTTCAATGCTGAGAACATCAGCTGGTTTGAAAGTCGTGGAAAATTCGAAGGCGATTGGGTTGCTCATTCCCCTAAGAACTACTGGAAGAAAGACGCGAGCAACCTGCCAAGCGGCTACGCTTGCAAAGCGGGCGATACGGGCTGCGATAGCCAATTCCTTCGAAAAATCTGTAGCAGCGACATGGACTGCGCGGCCACCCACACGAGCTGCGTGCCACTCCAGGCTTCGATCACCAAAGAAGGCGGCGCTGTTAAATCCATGTGCCTCGGCTCTGGCGATGCTCTGATGGATGACTACTACTTCACCCTCACCAAGGCGAAGACTCACCTCGAAGTAAGCTCACTCACTTTCCCAAGCGGCAATTTTCGAAAAGTCCTGGTCAACGCCCTCTCCGTTTTGAGCCAGCGTGAAACGTCGCCGACGATTCGCATGATCTTTAGCAGTCTCGATGGGATCACTCCCAACTTTCTGAACAAGCCGGACAAGGTACTCGATGCCCTACTCAAAGATGTGTCGGCAGTCGGCGGCAATGCTGCGAATCTCAAGATCAACCTCGCTTATCTCTCCGACAAAAAAGTCAGCTGGAACCACGCGAAAATCGTCTTGGCCGATTCCTATTATGTTCTTCAGGGTGGCCACAACTTCCTCGATCCCGACTACGTGAAAGAAAGCCCAATCTTCGACCTTTCCATGCATGGCTCGGGCTCAGTTGGCTTTGGCGTTCAGAAGTTTGTGAATGCACTTTGGGCCCACGCTGATCCAGTTGCATCGAATCTAAAAAACGATGAGCGCATCGTCCCACCCTTCGTCAAAGACCCGAATGAAGGAACGGCTCGCGTTATCGGTATGGGCCGCCTTGGTAGCTTTGGCGATCTGGCCTCCGACGACGGCTTCAAGGCTCTCCTCAATGCTACGAAGAAATCTGTCTACTTCGCGCAGCAGGATATGTTTAACGATATCGTAAAGCTGGGTGCCAAGCCTTCGCTGGCGCTGCCTGCATTGATCGATGCCATTCTTCGGGGTGTAACGGTAAAAGTCGCCCAATCGAGTTCCACGAAATTTCTGGGCTACGGAATGATTGCCCCGGAAAAAGCCTTTGGTCTTCTCCTTGATGCGATCACAAAAGAAGCGGAAACGAGAAAATTCGTGGCACCGGGTGGCATCACACTTCGCGAATATCTCTGTCGCCAAATCGAATACGCGCCGCTGCTCTTCAACTCAGCGATTACAATCTGGCCAAACGGCGATCAGATTGGAGTCCATCCCAAGCTGATCATCGCTGATGAAGTCGGCTTTTACATGGGCTCCCAGAACTTCTATCCTTCCGATCTCCAGGAATTTGGTTTGCTCGTCAGCGACACGAAGACAACGAAAGAACTGATTGCGAACTACTGGGGTCCGATCTGGGAAGAGAGTCAGAAGAAAAAAGTCGAGTGTAAATAATAAAAACTGATCCCCTTAATTGGTGATGATAGACCAGTCTAGATGGACTGGTCTTTTTTTGCGTTCTAACCAGAGATTATGAAACCAAGCGTACATGTACATAAGAGATTGCAATCGGTCAGGTCTCTTGCAAGTACACCAGGTCCTCCGGCTCAACGTTTTCAAATTATCTCGAAACATAGCGTAGGAATGATTTAGGGTAAAGATTGGGTCGTAACCTCCTCGTTTCATTTCACCCTGACCGGTCACGCACCCTCTCTTTCCCTTGAACCTCTCGTGAGTGGCATCGGGAAAAGCCCGGGCTATTGGTCTCGGGTAGTGATTGCTCTCATCGGATTTGATGATGCCAGTGGCAAGAAAGCAGCTGCTAACCTCTTTTAGAACTGCTTCAAGGCAAGTCTTCCTCTGACATAATCTAGGGCCGTATTTCGCTCGCGAGATCTCTGCGAGCTTTCCTTTTGCTGCTATTGATCCCACTCTCAGGCTAAGGATTTTTCGTGTTCCTTGCTCAACCGCAATGGGCATCGTCAGGGGCTTACATTTTGTGTGTTCAAAGCTCTCCATTTCATCGATCTGCACAACCGTCGCCTTCGGCCTCGTATTGCGGTAAGCCTCGAGATTGAATGCAGCGCAGTTACCAAACCTTACCACTCGCCTGGCTATCCCGATCGGTTTAATATCCACTAAAAATCCACAGCGGCGTTGAGATACGCCGCTACACAAAGCTCTGAATGTAAGTTGATTGATTGAACGCTTTCTAAATCGATAATCGATGCTAAAAAATGTCTCTGACATCGTGATTTTGCAGGATGGGCACTTATAACGAATCAGGGTCTTACGATCGGACTTCCGAAAATAAGTTCCGTTTTTCATCAAAGGTTTTGGAGATCTACAGCTAGGGCACATTCGGGCCTCCTTTTCAGAAGACCCAACCTAAATTAAATACTCTCTAAATCGAAAAGACATCTTCTCTTCGACATCACCAATTAAGGGGATCAGTTTTCTTTTGATTATTCGCCGATAAAATCGCTCACTTTGTGAGTAGAACTCAAGCCAGACCTTTGCAGGTTGACAGATTTTTGCTGGCTCAAGCATTGTTTCTCTAGATGAATAATGCATTACAACTCTACTTATTCGCCGTAAGTAATAATAGGAAAGATCATGTCGAATCTTCTTCGCACGAAGTTTGTCTCATCGCTCGTCATGGGGCTCATCGCCCTCTCCCATCCATCCTGTGGCAGTCAGTCGAACTCCACGGTCAAGGCTCAAATCGATCCTCTCGCCACCGATTTTAAAATAGGTCGCGGCATCAATATCCTTTCAGGTCAGGCACTCGGTGATTGCATTCAGACCCCAGCTTCGATTCCGGCCTTTGACACAGAAGGTAAACAATCGACTTTGACAATCGGCAAGATCGAATCGAGTCAGGATCTCTTCAAACAGATGGGAATGGCGGCGAAGGCCAAGTACACGACCTGGGATGGCACTACGGGTGGGAAGACCTCCTTCACCGATCAGTTCTCGATCAACCGACAATCGCTTTACCTCTACATCAACGTCAAGGTTTCAAACCCGCTGTTCACCGTCTCCGACGTCAGTCTCAAGCAGGATGCGGTGAATCTCTTCAACACCCAAGGTGCAGAAGCCTTCCGCAACGCCTGTGGTGATGAATTTGTTCGGTCGTTCACCAGCGGAGGGGAATTCATCGCTGTCCTCGAGATCAAAACGGAGAACGAGGCACACAAAAAAGAAATTGACGCTTCTATCAAAGGTTCCTACGGAGTCTCGAGCGGCGGCATCAGCTTTTCCCAAAAGCTCGAAGAAGCGATCAGCAGCAACAAGACTGACCTCTATATCTATCAGTCCGGCGGCTCCTTTGAACATGCCTCCCTCAGTGCCGATGCATTGATGACGAAGGCCATCAACTATCCAGCCTCAATTACCATCAACAACTCGCGGCCGATTATCGCCTTTACCGCACCCTACAAGACTCTTCTAAACTTTCCGGCCGGTCCCTCCGATCTTGATATCTACGTCAAAGAAAAGGTCTTGAATCAACTCGCAAATGACGATCTCGTTTTGAGTGATATGCTCGCCGACGTCAATTACCTCCTCACCGAAGACAACAATTTGCCAAACGATGCCGCGTATATCGCCAAGCTCAA
>SEDW01000131.1 GCA_004193325.1 Pseudomonadota bacterium
TGCTTGCCGATATGGAAGAACTCGATTCGATGTTTCAAAAGGGTAAGGTGAAGCTCGTCGGCCGGCTAAGGGTCGATCTTCCGACCCGTCTTGCACGCGATATCATCGTTCCGCAGCTTCATGATTTCCTCGAAAAGCATCCGAATATTGAAATCGAATTGAGTTGCACCGACCGAAAAGTAGATGTTGTCCGCGAAGGCTTTGATTGTGTTCTAAGAGTGGGTACGCTTTCAGAATCGGGACTCATCGCCAAACACGTTATGGATCTGCCGATCGTTAACTGCGTGAGTCCTGCCTACATCAAGCGTTACGGCAAACCCAAGAGTATCGAGGATCTCGAGCGGCATCGTCTCATTCACTACGTGCCAACGCTCGGATCCAAGTCTATGGGTTTTGAATATTTTGAGGATGGGGATATCAAGTTTCTGCCAATGAAAGGCTCTCTTACCGTCAACAACTCGGATGCCTATCATGCAGGCTGTATCGCCGGATTTGGAATTGCTCAGATGCCCCTGGTTGGAGCACGTACTGATCTCGAAGTGGGTCGCTTGATAGAGGTGCTTCCCGACTGCATCGCCGAGCCCATGCCGATGACTATTCTTTTTCCTCAACGAAGAAACATGGCTCGCCGGGTTCAGGTGTTTATCGATTGGTTGGATCTGTTGCTTTCTGCAAAAGGGGATTTCCCGGCTAAAAGCTAAGCCCGATCTTTGCTGCGAATACAAAAAAGCCAAGTCCAGAGACTTGGCTTAATCTTTATATGGGGTGGGTGATGGGGTTTGAACCCACGTATGCCGGAATCACAATCCGGTGCGTTAACCACTTCGCCACACCCACCATACGATGCGAAGTCGGATACTACCTCAACGGTCTCTCTTGTCAACAATTTTAGGGCCAGAAACTGCTCTAAAAATCCCTTAGCAAGCCATTTTGGATATCAAAACTGAGCTTCTGTTCCTGACCCCAGTTGTCTTCCTGATTGGAAACACTAAAGTAGAGATCGAAAGCCCCCTTATCCGCCAATGCCGTGTCAAAAAATTCAGCTTTTGTCAGTCCTCCGTTGCCATTCAATTCGATCTCGTAGAGTGAGCGCGCCTCGCCATCGCCAGAGATATCTTTCACATACTTCAGGTTCTTCACTTCCTCGCCTAAAACAAAGCGCCCAAGTGACAAAGGTCCGTTTTCTTCGACCCGTATATAGCCCTGGAGATACTCTTTGTGCTCATCGTTTCCGGTGACTTCCACCTGAGCCACCAACCTTGTTTTGGGATCCGGCGGAACTTGGCGGACGGCTAGAGTTATCTGCCGCAACTGTGGACTATTGGATTCGTCCGTGTAACCGCCGGGAGTGAAAGCTGCGAGTTTTTCCTCGACGCTTTGATTGCGCTTCAAAGTTGGAAGGGCAATGTGAGTCTGGACCTTTCTATTGTTGAGTTTACCGAAGGCTTTTTTCACTTCCTTCATGTCCGCGGTATCGGATTTGTTATTGTCTGGAGAAGTCGTGAAGCCGACCACCGAAGGTATCTCCACGGGAGACATCTCGCTGAGCGTATTCAAGAGTTCGGCCGGGTGGTTGGTATTCATCAGTTGCCGATAGGCCCGGATAACCTTCAAAGGTTCCGTCTCTGTGGCGATGGTCTGTAGAGCTCCAATAATCGACTGACCCTCGTAAACAAAGTCCGAGTAACTGGTCTTCACATTGAGAAGTTTCAGTGGCATGAGGGCAAATGAGCCCATCCAGTTAAAATAATAAGACGCCGACCGGGCATCGGTAGCGTTCGCCCAATAAGCCTCATCCAAACCGAAAGACTTTGCGTACGCCTGCCAGAAGGCTGAAGGCTCAAGACGCCCAATGTTCTTTAAAGTTTCCTGATTGATGTAGACATGGGAGAAAGCTTCGAAACGCCCAAGATGAGTCGGAGGAACATCTTTTTCGAAGGCTGTGTCCATTGGATTTTGAAAAGCCTGCTCCCGGCGAAATCTTGCTTCAAGATCCTTCGCGTAGACAGGTAGCTCCGGAACTTGATTGAGGGGCAGATGTGAGAAGCGCCGAAGCATCTCAACCGAGCGCGCATAATCCTGCGTGTCGTGGAAGCGATCAATAATCCTTAGGTTGGCGATAAGATAGTTCGGCTCTTTTTGTTCAACAGCTTTGTAGAATGTCTCTCCGCCTTGAACTTTTTTGAGAACGGGAAGTCCGTAGCGGAAGGTTACATCCACAGTTTCGGCGCCGGTGAGCACGTTCCAATCGCGATCCTGTACGGCATGCTCGGCCTCAAGTGTCACAAACTCGCCTTGCTTATCGAGAATTGTGCTCTCGCCATCGTTGATCCGGTCGCGCTTTTGGCTTTGCAGAACGAACAAACTTCGGGCTTGTCTCGAACTGTCCTCGCCCCTATCGCTCAAGCGTCGGAATTGAAACCTAACCCCGCTCTCCTCAGCCTGAGCTTCCCGCATACTGAAGCTCTTCGCGAGGGTCAAATCCCCATTCAGAGCTTTATCCAAAGCCTGGCGCGCATCGACCTTACTCAAATCAAAGGTGTAGAGCTCATCTCTTTGAAGAATTTTTGACCGTTCAATCTCAAAGTCGATAGGGGCGATGACAGCAATTGAGCCTGTCCACCACTTCACGAGGTGCTGAAAGATCTGGTAGCGTTTGCCGAGACTAAAGTTAAGGATTCCACCGAGCTGGCGAATTTCTGACACTGCAAGCCAGACTTCGTTATCCCTGGTGTGGAGAACACTGATCTGGTGTTCTCCCTCGATAAACCCACCCACAGGGATTCCAAAGTCCAGATCGCCGAGACTGAGAGCTTCCTGCGCGTTCTTAAAGGGTGCGCCTGCGATGTCTACACTTGGACCGACCGATCCCGAAAGGCCATAGCTTCGGACTGTTCCGAGCGGCATCTGGAGGGCCTGTTCCGAGTTTTTTGGAAAGAGAAAGGGCGTTCCAAGGTAGGAGATGGGATCGTAGAGCTCTTCCGGGTTAAAAGAGGGTGGAAGAATGCGGGTAAGGAGCGGCAGACCGCCGAACCAGTTGTTGGCCCACTCTCGCCAGCCAGAGCGCGTTTGGCTGTTGGCTTTCCGTTGGGCATCGCTTCGATAGGACACGTTCGTTAGAAAAAGCTTGTTCTGATTACGAAAGGTCAAAGGCAGCCCCTGAAGATTGCCGATATCCTTTAAAATCTCAGGACCGATACGGAAGCGGTCGAAGACCACATATGTTCCAATACCTGTCGGCTGCACCTCGCGTTCGTAGGTTGCCTTGGCCGTAAGGGTATCGCTGATGGTGGAGCTCGCCGATTGGTCCATGATGGAATAGAAAAGACTTTCCATTAAAGATTCAACGGTGCGGTTGATCTCACCAGCATTGGAAGCAAGACTCGATGCGACCGCATGATTTTGAATGCTTCGGTTTAAGATCTCAAAGCCAGGTTGCTTCGTCGATTCCTCCTTCCGAAACTCTTTCGTAATCGATGGGCGATAGCCACCGACTTGAGCAGGACATATCGAACTAAATCCGAGCATGACAAGGCCCGTGACCACATATCGTTTCATAGGAAGCTCAAAAGATTGGATTGTACGGTGAGGGCATAATTAAGATTAAGGAGTGCTACCCAGTTCGATCGCCGATCGAAGCGTTGACGCTCGTATTGGATTGCGCCTCCTGCGACAAGGTCTGGAGTCAGGTTTTTACCTACCGACAGAACCATTCTCCACGAATCCCGGCGGATGTCGTCGTACTCGAAGGTCCAAAGTTTGTCCTCGTCGCGATTCTGGTAAACAAAGCGGAAGAGCTGTTGATAAGTCTGAGTCTTCCAATTCTCTGCAATTCGAACCCATTCGATACTCGTAAGGTCGTCATTATAGAAGACAATGGTGGCAAGTCCCATCTTCCCAACCGTACTCCCACCATGGTTTTGATAAGAACCAATCAGTTTCGTGCCGCTGAGAAGATCCATGTGTTGAGTGGCTCGAATGGTGAAGGCCGAGAACTCTTTATCCGCCAGATCATCCTCGTTCTTATTCGTTCCACCGATATCGAGAGTGAAGTCGGACTTCGCGCGCCAACTCAAAACAGCGCCGTTAACGCTGCGATCCCAGAATACTTCCGTGCGTTGCGGAAGTTCATAGCGCAGGATTTCATGGCGTAACCCAAAAGGGAGGGGTAATCGCCCAACCGAGAGCTGAATAGGATCTTCAAGCTTATGACCAAAATGTATGAAAGCCTGATCAGTGCTCGGTGAGAAATCGCCCCCGGATTCTCCTACCTTTGCAGCCCGATAAGTCCCCTTTGCGTAAGCCTTAAAGTGAAGCGACACCTTGGGCCAGAGAAAATACGAGGTGTCTGTGGCCAATGCGGTGCCAGCCAGACCCGAGGTGTCCTGAGTTTCTGCTCCGTAAGCAAAAAGATGCAGGTTGTTGACGCTACAGAAGGCGCCTTTCAGGTCCTGTAGCGATTCATCTTCATTGAGAACGCAGCGACCGTAGGCTGCATCAGTCGCATATACAGCTAATAGAATAACAAGAGACCGGCTCCAAACAGCTTGCAAACCTCGCCCCTATCCCAATTTTGTCAGATGAATAATGTCGAAATGATCGCGCTTGAAAAAGCAAGTGACCAGCGCTCCAGAAATTCTGCCTAAGTCGCTGCCTGCAGAGAAGAGCAATTAAATATAAAAAATAGGAATGAAAGAAAACCCTGACAGAAGGTTGAAAGATATTGACACCAAGTCGCCTCGGGTCTATAAGTTGGCCTCCACAAATGAGGTAAGCCTGCTACTTAGCAAGCCCATGCCACCGCAAAAGTCTTCCTAAGACCGACTTGCCTCGTTTAATCGTCATCCTAATCCGAAATGACTAGGTTTGGAATTATGAGCAGTCAAAACATCAGAATCCGTCTTAAAGGTTACGATCATCGATTGCTAGATCAATCTGCAGTTGAAATCGTAGAGCGCGCTAAGCGAACCGGAGCAAGAGTAGCTGGGCCAATCCCATTGCCAACCTCTATCAATCGCTACACAGTACTGCGCAGTCCTCACGTAGACAAAAAGTCCCGAGAGCAGTTCGAAATCAGAACTCACAAGCGAGTACTCGACATCATGGATGCGAAGGCTCAGACAATCGACGCGCTAATGAAACTCGATCTGGCTGCAGGCGTTGATGTAGAAATCAAGCTTTACTAAGTAGCAGAACGCAGTTGTCGGTATCTGACAGTCGCCAATGGGAACCGAATCACTCAACGACAGGTTGAATATAAGTCATGACAATTCACGGACTAATCGCAAAAAAAGTGGGTATGACCCGAGTCTTGGATGCAGAAGGGCAAATGATCCCTGTAACCCTTCTCAAGATCGAAGGCCAAAAAGTCACCAAGCTTCTGACACCAGAACGCGATGGCTACCACGGCATCCAACTAGGTTACTACGAAAAAGCAGAACGCAAATTGACGAAGCCTGACGTAAGTCGTCTTCGTAAAGTTGGAGTTTCTGAGAGCTTCAGTCGCTTTAAAGAATTCCGCACCGAAGGTCCAGTTGATGGTCTGCAAATTGGCAGCGCAATCAACGTTTCCCTCTACTCTGAGGTTTCTTCGGTAGACGTGACTGGTATCACAAAAGGCCACGGCTTTGAGGGTGCTATCACACGTTGGGGCCACGCAGGTGGTCGCCGATCACACGGTTCACACTTTGGTCGTTTGCCGGGTTCACTCGGTATGCGTACTACTCCAGGTCGCGTGTTCAAGAACAAAGAAGTTCCAGGACACATGGGCTGTGACCAAGTGACGATCCAAAATCTCAAAGTCGTAGACGTTGATGTTGAAGCTAATGTTATCGCGCTTAAGGGCTCGGTACCAGGATCTCGCAACGGATTCGTGATCGTCAAACCTTCAGTGAAAGCCAAAGAACCTAAAAAATAAGGGTTCTGGGGGAATGGTTTAAATGCAACTACAAGTTAAAAACATCCAAGGTAAAGCAACCAACAAGTCGGTCGATCTTCCAGATTCGATCTACAAAGTTGAGCTAAACGAACACGTTTTGCACCACGTTGTTAAGGCCCATCTTGCTAACCAACGCCAAGGTACACACGCAACGAAAACTCGTTCGTATGTAAGCGGCGGCGGTAAGAAGCCTTACAAACAAAAAGGTACCGGTGGTGCTCGTTCCGGTTCGACTCGTGCAAACATCTATCCAGGTGGTGCTCAGTCTCACGGTCCACAACCTCGTGACTACCGTCTCAAAGTGAACAAGCAAGTGAAAACACTCGCATTGAAAATCGCTTTGTCTGACAAAGTAGCATCGGGCAAGTTGATCGTTGTTGATAGCCTCGGCTTCGACAAATACTCAACAAAAGCTGTTGTTACAGCATTGAAAGCTCTCGAAACTCCAAAAGCTCTTCTAGCTGATGTAGTTGGCGATGGATTCCTTTACCGCTCTGCCCGCAACATTCATGGCGCGACAGCAATCTCGGTAGCTGAATTCAACGTTGTAGACCTTCTCCGTTACGAAGCACTCGTAATTACAGAAAAAGGTCTTGAGGCTCTAAACGCTCGTATCGGCGTGGAGGCATAAAATGAATCCTTTTTATGTGATCGTAAAGCCTTTGCTTTCTGAAAAAAGCAACCAGGTTCGCGAACAAGAAAACAAGTACACGTTCATCATTCGCAAAGAAGCGTCTAAAGAAGACGTGAAAAAAGCGATCTCTGCGATGTGGAACATTGACGTTCTAGCTGTTAGAACTCTTATCCAACGCGGTAAATTTAAACGTCGTGGATCGAAGTACGCTCAGACAAGCAACACCAAAAAAGCGGTTGTTACTTTGGCTGAAGGCGTGAAGCTCCCGATCTTTGAAGATCAATAACGGAGAACGCGAGCATGGCAGTTAAGCTTTACAAACCAACGTCTCCATCACGCCGTGGTGCATCCGTTGTTGATTATTCGGTAATTGATCGAGTTGAGCCTTATGGCCTCCTCCTCGAAACAATCAATCGCCAAGGCGGCCGTAACAATACTGGTCGTATCACTGTTCGTCACCACGGTGGCGGCGGTCGTCAACACTACCGTATCGTTGACTTCAAGCGTTCGAAACGCGATGTACCAGGCAAAGTCGAGTACATCGAATACGATCCAAACCGTACAGCGTTTATCGCTCGTATCGTTTATGCTGACGGCGAACGCCGCTACATTCTAGCCCCTAACGGCTTGAAAAAAGGCGACGCGGTTCTTGCAGCAGCAGTAGTCGACGTAAAAGTCGGTAACGCGATGCCTCTCAAAAGCATCCCGCTAGGTACTGCAGTTCACAACGTAGAATTGAAGCCAGGCAAAGGCGGCCAGATGGCTCGTTCAGCTGGTGCTTCTGTTCAGCTAGTCGGCCGTGTTGATGGTCATGCTCAGCTTCGTCTTCCAAGCGGTGAGATGCGCCGTGTTCGTGAAGACTGCTTTGCAACTATCGGTACAGTCTCGAACGCTGACCATATCAACGTTTCTATCGGTAAAGCCGGTCGTAATCGTTGGAAGGGTATCCGCCCAACTGTTCGTGGTGTTGTCATGAACCCAGTTGATCACCCTCATGGTGGTGGTGAAGGTCGTACATCGGGTGGTCGTCACCCAGTATCTCCTTGGGGTCTCCCGACCAAAGGTCACAAGACTCGTCATAACAAGCGAACTGATAAAGACATCATTCGTCGTAGAAACGCTAAGTAAACGGAGGTATG
>SEDW01000132.1 GCA_004193325.1 Pseudomonadota bacterium
AAGGATGACTGTCGAGGCCTTGATCGCGCGTTTGGAACATGAGTCCAAGGCATTGAAAATATGGAATAAAACTGGGTCGTGGATGATCTATTGCCCAGACTATTGCCTCAGCCCAAGTTGCGAAGAGCTCGATCAGGACATCGACTGGCAGCAGGATGAGATCAAGATATTTGGTCGTAGCATTGATTTGCCAAGGCTCACGGCCTGGTATGGTGATGCCGGGGCGGCCTATGTTTATTCGGGAATTCGTAACGATCCAAAGCCCTGGACTGAGCGTTTATCGAGAGTCAGGGAGAAGCTGGAGGTGGATATCGGGATCGATTTTAACTCGGTCCTCGCCAACCGCTATGCAGATGGGCAGCAGCATCAGGGTTATCATGCCGACGATGAAAAAGAGCTCGGGCCCGCACCGCTCATCGCGTCGTTGTCCTTTGGAGCCAGTCGCAGATTTTTGGTGAAGGCCAAGGGGAAAGGGACCAAGGCCGAAGCCTTTGATCTCGAGAATGGAAGTCTCTTGATGATGGGCGGCGCGATGCAAAAAGATTATGTGCATAAGATAGCGAAGTCGACCCGAGTCCAAGGGCCTCGCATCAACCTCACTTTTCGGCAAATCAAATCACTCGATCCTTGAAAAATTCCTCGAGCACTTTATGTCCCTTGAAACGCGCATCAAGAACTTTCATGATGATGAATATTCCGCCGATCTTCCTGTCGAGAAAAAGGACTTCGCGAGGTGGTGCTCTGACCTTGAACGACAGCGCATATTTGGTTGCAAGACTTGCAATGCGGCTCGGCAGATCACTCTTCGACCATATATAGCAGCCGTTGCGATCGACCAGATGCGATGGCACCCGGGGATCCTGGGGCGGCAGCCAGGGTTCGACCGCCATGAAGGTGATTTCAGCAAAGGATTTTAGGAGTTTTTCGGGAGCATCGCGGTTTAAAAAGCCTATATCGAATGCAGCTTCCACGACCTTCGACTGGTTCATTTCAAAGGCGCCATCGATCATCTTTTTGTAGCTGCGGAGAAAGACTTCATCGAAGCGGCGAACCGCGCCCCAGTCGAGAAGAATCACCTGATCGCTCTCCTCGCCAATACGAATCTTAAAGTTACCGAAGTGAGGATCGGTTTGCATCATGCGGAACTCAAAAAGTTCCCGCATAAACATTTCACAAAACGCGACGGCGATCTTCGAACGTCGCTCTTCGCTCAGAGCCTTGACTTCCGGACTGTCGATATTCACGCCCTTTTCAAAGGAGGTCGTGAGCAGTCGTTCGGACGAATACTGGGGAAAGGTGCGAGGCACGATAAAGCGGGCGTCAGAAGCGACGAGATCTCGCGCTTCATCAGTAAAGCCTAGCTCTTTCTTGTAATCGAGTTCCTGATGCAGCATCCCGCGGATTTCCTCGAAGAGCTCTTCGAAGGCCGAGTTGTTGGCAGGCATCAGCTTTAAGAGGCTAAGGATAGAGCGAAGGGCTTTGACATCACTGTCGATCGCCTCTTCGACCCCTGGATATTGAATCTTGATACAAAGGTCCTCGCCAGTCGATTTACTCGTGGCGCGATGGACTTGGCCCATAGAGGCTGCCGCCAAAGGCTTTTTATCGATGTCGAGGTCGAGCAGAATTTCAGGCCCGAGACGCTGGATGAGGAGACGTTCGATCTCTTTCCATTCGACTGAGATGCTCTGTTCGTTCAGCATTTTAAGCTGTGTGACCACTTCTTCCGGCAGAAAATGTTCGCCGTAGAGGGCCAGCATCTGTCCCACTTTCATGAGACTGCCCTTCATCCGTCCGAGTTCGCTCGCAAGGAGTTTGCCCTGCACATTCATCAGGGCCTTGATATGGGCGTCACGACCCTCACTATCGGAGAACGCGCCCTTGATGCCAGTCATCGCCAGGTGGGCGCCGGATTGTACGGCCAACTTGGTGAGACTAAGGCTTCTGTCGAACAAACCTGAGCGGATCTTCTTTATAGTTTTCTCTTCAGTCACTGACGACTCCTCGCATAGAGAGCCCCATCATTGAATCAGAATGAAGATGAGAAAACAACGAATGGCGGAAGGAATAAAGGGGGGAAAGGGGAAGGGGAGCGCTGATAATGCGCTCCCCGAAGGAAAAGATTACCAGATTTTGACTAGGTCTTCCGCCTTGAGGACCATGGGATCAGCCGCTTTGCAGGAGAAGGCCTCTGCGAATGCCGGCTGGTTTTTGACCTGCTGATTCACGCGGGCAAAGCCCCGGGAATGAGGGTCCGTCTTCAGCATTTGTTCAGAATACTTAGGCAATTCAACGCCACACCAGAGACGGGCGTATTGGAGGAAGAAGGCTTTTTTCTGCTCAACAGTGCCTTTGCCTTCTGGGAAAGCGGCGCGGTAAGCAAAGGTTACGCCGGTGAGGTCACCGATGTTTTCACCAAGGGTTAATTCTCCGTTATGGCCAATCTGTCCAAACTGATCGATGAATTTTTTGCCGCGAGTACGGAATTGTTCAACATCTTTTTCGGCCATCCACTGACGAAGTTTGCCATCGCCATCGAATTTTGCGCCTTGGTCATCGATGCCGTGGCCGAGTTCGTGACCAATCACGGCGCCAACGGCTCCGAGGTTCACTTCAACCGGTAGGCTCGGATCGTAGAAGGGATACTGGAGGATACCGATCGGCATCACGAATTTATTGTCGGTCGGGCTGTAGTAGGCGTTCACCGTGAGTGGGCCCATGCCCCAACGGTCACGGTTTCTTGGAAGGGGAAGCTCTGCATACATACGTGCTGTGAGGGCCACGTCGAGGGCTTGAGCGTTCGCCAGAGGCTTATCAGCGGAATAGGTCGCCGGAGGATTGAAATACCACTCTTCATCGTTCAAAGGTTTGACGAGCTGAAGTTTGGCTTTCGTCATCTTCTCGATGGCGCCTTTTTTGCTTTCTTCGCTCAACCAGTTGTTCGACTTCACGCCGTCAATGATCGAACTGCGAACTTTTTCAGCCAGGGCGATGAATTTTTCCTGAGGAAAATCCGGGAACATGAGGGGTAGGAGTTCTGCATCCACTTCTTTGTTAAAGCGGCCCATGACCATCTGAGTACAGCGCTCGTCACGTACGGGACGGACAGGCGAGGCCCCCAGGTGCTTTTGGTTGAAGCTGTATTTGGCATTAAAGAAGTCGGGATAAGCGTCGTCCATCAAAGGCGAAAGAGCCTTGTAAAGATATTCGGCTTTAAGATCTTCAAGTTTTGCTGTCTTCAGAGTCTTGTCCGCGAAGGCATAAGTCTCTGGGATGAAGTGGCGAATGTTAGCCGTGTCAGGCACCTTGTCGAGAGCAGTTTTCAGCTCAAAACTAGGATATTTGGCAAGGATGTCTTTTTTCGAAATGTTCGAACGTTGACTCCAGATCGCGCGCATTTCGGATGGAAGGGGATGAACCTTGGCAAAAGCTGTCTCGAGATCGAGAACGGCTTTAGCTGACGATTTTGCCTTCTTGTCGCCGATGGTCGTAAAGAACTTCTCGAGAACTTTCGAGTAATCGCCTGCAACTTCTGGCTTCAGGTAGTAGGAACGTTCTGGAAGAGTCTGCATATCGACGTCGAAGTAGAAGTCGAGAGTCTCGGGCTTGTCCTGGTTAGGGGAGCTACCGACATCGACGAAGCTCGCATCAGCGCCGTCACGTTTGGTGCGGAGATAATCGAGGAACTGCTGACGAGTCTTGATCGCCTTCATTTCGCCGAGGACTTTTTTGACTTCGGCCAATTCCTCTTTTTTACGAGCTTCTGGATTCATACAGGCTTCGTAAACAGTTGCGAGGTTTTTCGAGCGCTCCGGAAGGGCTTCTTTGGCAAGAAGTTTCTTCTGAAGCTCCTTCATGAATTCTTTTTTACGCTCGAGCAGACGCTCGCGGGAATCCGAGAAGGCAAAGGTATGAGAACTACGGTCATCTCTCAGCTTGAATTTGCTGACAGCGGCCGAACAAGCATACTCATAAAAGTTTTCGCAGGGACTGACCTGCTCGTTGACCGGAAATTCGCGGCGTTCCGGAATGTCACTGCTTGGCGCCGGGGCAACCGCTTGAGTGGCAGCGAGCAAAGGGCCGCAGATGAGCCAGGTGCTGGCTAGGACGAGACGAGAGTTTATCATTGAGGCTCCGTCAAAAGATAAGAAGAAATTGGAATTCACTCCAATCTTCTAGGGTGAATACAGACCTTTGCCAAGTACAAGTTGCCTTGGAAACTCGGGAACTCGGAGAACAGTAAAGTGAATTTCTGACCGTGAAGACCGCAAACCCAGCCTCAGTATGGCCGGTAGCGGCGCGAGGTCGTTCGAACGCAGCGCTGTCATAGACTGCAGGTCTTGTCATTTTAGCTGTGCTGATTTCGCAGGCAACCCGTTTTGGTGAGAAGCATAAAACACCTAGGTCAGCAGAAAAAGTGATAGCGGCCTATTAGAATAAATAATTTTTTTAAGACAGGGATCATTGTTAAAAATGTTTATGACTCCTTCGAGTTATTTTTTGATCCCCTCTAGTGCCGGTGGAGCTTGGGCGAGCTTGCCGGCCTATAGTGTTTTCTCCTTTCCTCTTCCTATCATTTCCTCCATAACATCTACTATTCCCTTATGATTTCGCACCCTCGATTGAGAGCGTCGCTATGGAAATATTAAGTCTTCTTTCTGAATTGGACGAAGCGGCCCGGGCTAATCTCCTGGCTTATGTCGATGTCGAACTCAGCCGCGAATATCAAACCAAACATAAGAATAAAGCTGCGAAGATGGGCCCAGATGCGCTCCTCGATCTCAAGCTTTCGGGCGAGCGCATGCGCGCGGATCTCCGTGAGGGAGGCAAACCCTTTCGCATCGATATGACTTTCCCCCTCTTCGATCTCGATAGCGATTACACCCTCATCGTCTGTAGCTGTCAGCGCGATACGTTGAGCCTCGACACGCAGCGCTGCGGACATATGTATTATTTCCAAGAGCTTGTCCGGACTGCGCTTCTTGCTCTTTCTCAAGCAGCTGCCGAAGATCCCTTGGTAGGTTTGCAAAGTATTCTGTCTGAGCCGAATGAAGAAGACGAAGACCGCTATCTCAAAGAATTTCGATTCCGTTGGGTCTTCGATCCCATCCGCTGGACGATTCATTTTGAAAAAGAGAGCCGGGATCGCTACGAAAGTGAAGCCAACTGGCAGTGGGTGCAGAGTTATAATCTCGAGGAATGGCTCAAGCTCGATCCTTTGCGTAAAAACGCCAACGCATCCGAGCAGCAGCTCTACGATCTGCTGATGGAAGCCAAATCTTCGAAACAGGCAATCAGTGACGGACATCGGGCTATCGCGCTTGAAGAGAGTAACTGGTCTTTTGCGATTAACGATACGGATAAGGGTCTGGTCGTCAAACCCTCCTTCACTGAAAAGCATCTCCGCATCGACGGTCGCGGCGTTCTCTGCTGGTATGAAAAT
Organism: Pseudomonadota bacterium; assembly: GCA_004193325.1. Lineage (GTDB taxonomy): Bacteria > Bdellovibrionota_B > Oligoflexia > Oligoflexales > Oligoflexaceae > Oligoflexus. The sequence goes on from SEDW01000132.1 coordinate 5,444, forward strand.
ACGGCGACACTTGTCTTGATTCCACTGGAACGAAGAGAAGAACAATTCCTAAACTACCTCCAGCGAATGGATAAACCCTTTCCAGAAGCTCATAAGGAACGGGTACTGGAAATGCTCGGCCGCATGGACTCGAATGTCTTTCGTTTTGCCAATGCTCCCGAAGGCCCAAGTACTGCCGCTGACTATCAATCGATTGTTCGTCTGACCCCTTTTAAAAAGGGTGGAATGCGTGTTGAGCTGAGAGTGCAGATTGAGTCAGGCCTCTGTCTCGTCGCCGGGGAAGGGGAGGAGGAAGTCGCTCGCCTCAATGGTAAAGGGCTCTGGATTCGTGATCTTCGTCAGGAAATGAAACAGGAAGAAAAACTAATCGAGGCGCTCCATCTCGAGCATCTGCCGCAGCCGGAGCGTGGCCTCTGGATTGCATTCAACGACGGCAAAGCTCTGGAGATCGTCTCGCGCATCGAGGAGTCTAAGGGCCGGCTCGATTTTATTGTGGAATGGCCAAGCTTTTTGACGAAGAAAACCTATGAAATCGCAGCACCTCTGACCGCGCAAAATCTCAAGGTCAGCATTGGCGAAAAGAAAGACTGGCTCTCAGTCGAGGGTTGGCTCGAACTCGATGATGGGCATAAGCTCAGTCTTCGTGAAGTTTTAAAGACGATCAAACGGCGAAATAATTATCTGCAGCTTCCCGACGGTCGCTGGTCTTTGATCCCCGAGCATTTTAAAGACAAGCTCGAGCCGCTGGCAGCCAGCGTTGAGATCAATGACGACGATATGACGATCGATATCGCCTCACTCGATGATGAAGAGCGTTTGAATGCGATTGAACAGTTCCCATTCCAGGAAAGTTCCAAAAAGTTCTGGTCGATGATCGCGCGGGCAAGGAAGAGCAATCAGCTCGCAATTCCCCTGCCCAAAGGCCTCGAAGTGGACATGCGTCCCTATCAAAAAGATGGCTTTCGCTGGCTGTCCCGCCTTGCGGAATGGGGCCTCGGCGCCTGTCTTGCCGATGACATGGGCCTTGGTAAAACTGTCCAGACTCTCGCCGTTCTCCTGGCGAGAAAAGACAAGGGTCCCTCGCTGGTCATTGCTCCCAGTTCTCTGAGCTACAACTGGCAAAGCGAAGCGAAAAAATTTACGCCCTCGCTTCGGGTCATTCAGATGCGCGAGCTCTCGGGCCGTGGTCAGGGTATGAGTTTTGGACCTGGCGATATCGTGGTTGCGAGTTATGGACTCGTGATGCGTTACGCGGAGATTCTAGCCGAAACGAAGTGGAATATTCTCGTCATGGACGAAGCCCAGACGATCAAAAATGCCCAGACTAAAACCGCGCAGGCTGTGCAAACGATCGACGCAGATTGGAAGTTGGCCTTGAGCGGCACTCCCATCGAAAACCATTTGGGTGATCTCTGGTCGCTCTTTCGCACGATTTCTCCCGGACTCTTCGGCGAATGGGACAAATTTAAAAAGAGTTATGTCCTTCCGATTGAGCGTGAGGATTCGCCATCGTCGAAACTCCGTCTTAAGAATAAGATTGCACCGTTCATTTTGCGCCGGATGAAAAAAGACTATCTTACGGAACTTCCGGACAAGACCGAAGTCGATCTCTGGATCGATTTGAGTGCCGAAGAGCAGAGCGCCTATGATGCGATGCGCGGCGAAGCCATCGAGAAGGTGCAAAACCTCGTCGATGAGGATCCGGAAGCCAAGACCCAGATGGCAATTCTCGCGGCACTGACTCGCCTGCGGCAGGCCGCCTGTCATCGATCGCTGGTGGATGAAAGCTGGACCGGTTCGTCCTCCAAAGTCGAAGCTTTGAATGAACGTCTCATCGAGCTGAAAGAGGCTGGCCACTCGGCTCTCGTCTTCAGTCAGTTCACACGCTTTTTAAAGTTGATTCATGCGGAATTGAATAAGCTTGGTATGCGGGTGCTTTATCTTGATGGTACGACGCCGGCCAAGGAACGGCTAAGGCTGGTCGATGCATTTCAAGCAGGGCATTACGATGTGTTTTTGATTTCGCTCAAAGCTGGGGGGACGGGTCTGAACCTGACTCGCGCGAGTTATGTCTTTCACCTTGATCCCTGGTGGAATCCGGCGATCGAAAACCAGGCGAGCGATCGAGCCTACCGAATGGGGCAGAAACAGGCGGTCACGGTTTACCGCATGCGATCTCGCGGAACGATAGAAGAGATGATCCACGCCATGCATGGCGAAAAAAGAGCCCTGGTCGAATCGGTTCTCGAAGGCCGATTGGAAAC
>SEDW01000936.1 GCA_004193325.1 Pseudomonadota bacterium
GGTCCCGAGCCTCGACATACCTAACTGCATAATCGAGCGGAAACATATAGGGCAAAAAGCCAAACGATGCCGGATTCGGGAGTGACCTGTGAGCTTCTTTTTTCTCGAGAAGAAATTCTTGGGTAATCATCGGCTCAAAGAACGCTAATTCTGTTTGGTAATAGCCGTAGATAAAAGTCTCCTCAAAGCTATAGGTCGGAGCAAAATCCGTAATCGGCGACGCATGGTATCCCATCCCAGGAACACAAGCCCCCGCTGCGGCGAGCTGGGGAGGAAGCGCGTAGCCCGATGGCACCAGCTCTGATGAGATGAAGGAGCTGTCGGAGCAATCAATTGCGGCAACTTCTTTAACTGAGGGATGGTAGTAGTGAATGTCAAAATGCGGTTTTGTATAAATCCCCACCGGTTCATGTCCGTGGGGATTCCAATCGAGGCTCACGTGATCGAAGAAAGTTTGCTCTCTGACGATCTCAGGTAGCGGGATGATAAAACTCTCCATATCCATCATCGGAACGCCTTGAATGGAATCCATCGAAATATAAAGCGACAGCGACTCCACCTTTCCCTCTGCATCTAGAGTCGCCTCACTCCAGACATCCCCGCCCCAGGCCTTCACGACCTCGCCCTGCGAAGGTTTTTGGACTGATCCCGCGTAGCTTAGTGTCGAAACGGCAAAGAAAACCAAAGGAAATACGCTCTTGATGCAAAACTGCATGTTCTCTCCCAAGTGATATGAAATTCGTCTGAGCCTTTATCTCAGTCACTCGTTAGAGAAGCAATTCGAGGAAGTACCTGGAGGAAATTCCCAAGTGATCAAGCTCAGAAAGTCGATGTCGACTATTCAACTGAGAGTTTTCGCGCCTCCTCAATCAGACTACGCACCTTCTCTTTATCAACCTCAGTCATCGGGTTCGATATAACCAAAGTCAGGTGTGGATGTGAGTCCACAGCAAAAGACGAATACTCGAGCGAAATCAATCCGCATGTTGGATGATCGAAGCGTTTGATGCCATCGCCATTCGCCAGCACATTTTGATCGTCCCACATTCTTTTGAAGTCCGGACATGTTTGCATAGGATCTTCGTAGAGCGCTGACGTGTGAGCATCGGCCCCTGCCTTCAGCATATCCTTTCGAAACACTGCCACAGCCGAACTCGCAACCTTTTCCCAGGCAGGATTCATGTCTTTGATCTGGGGACGGACGAAGAGCTGGCGGAGAATATTTCGCTGATCCTCAGGTAATGTCCCATAGTCGAATAGCACCGCCTCCATTGCGGCATTCCAGGCGATGACATCCCAAGCGTGATTTTTGATATACGCAGGACTGAACTCCATCGCATCCAAAGTCCGCTGCAGCTGCGAGGTGATGCTTCGCAGATTCACGCATTGAGGTTCTGGCGGGCGACTTTGTGCGAGGTAACAGAGATGCTCCCGTTCTACTTCGTTGAGCTCCAGAGCCTTCGAGAGACGATCCAGAACCTCCGAAGATGGACTCCCTCCGCTCTAATTTAGCTGTCCAAATCTGATCAAATCAAGATTTAGAAGCTTCGAAGACCGAGCAGCTGGCCTTCTGACCTGTCTTCAGCCCAAAGAACGGCTCGGTTCCTTAAACTCACGCTCTTCTCGAATCA
>SEDW01000937.1 GCA_004193325.1 Pseudomonadota bacterium
CCCTTTTTTACCTTGATGAGCTGCAATAAAAATTCATTCCCGCTCACCCGTCGCGACCACCAGTGGATGATGTCGGAGCTATCCGTTTGCACGCTCTGCCAAAGACCGTAGGCTGCACTGAAGCGCATGAGAGAATTGTCGTCGTCGGCAAAGAGCGAATAGTAAAAGACCTGTGATACAAGATCGGACAGCTCCTCCATTGAGGGTTCTTCAGAATGTGCCGCGATCCAGTCTCGATAGCTGCTCACTCGCGTGTAGACCCCAGGCTTTCCTTTCTGCCCGCAGCCAAGCCCCCAGCTTACGATACCGACCAACTCGTTTGAGGCATTCACCATAGGCCCACCGGAATCGCCGTAACAGCTATCTCTCAATCCCTCCTTCATATCACCTGCACAGATCTGATCCGATCCGACTTCGCTGTAGCTGCCCCCTAGATCCTGACATTCATAATAAGGAAGTTCGTCGACCAAAACGCTATGGAGGACGCCCGGATAATCCTGGTCCTGACGGGACACATTGCCGAATCCATAAACCCTTAACGATTTCATCAGGCTCGAATTCGAGGCAAGCGCAACTTCATGACCAACACGTTTGGCCTTGGAATCAAGCCGCAAGAGAGCAAGGTCAAACTTTATGGAATTGCTGTTGTAGCGTTCGTGAATGACGACGGACTCCACTGGGATCGACTGAGCCGCCGTATTGAGATCGCTCTGACCGATCTTTACCAAGATCGGCTTCTGAACAGATGTCACGCAATGCGCGGCCGTCAGTACCAGATTCTCAGCGATGAGACTTCCTCCACAGTAAGGCTGGCTAGTCCCCTCGAGGTAGAGCGATACAAAGTAAGCAGGAGCGGAGGTTTTTTCTCCCCCGATAATTTTGACCGCTGAGTCTTCTCTGGAGCAGGAGGCAAAGAAAAAGAGTGTAAGAAACAAAATGAATTTCATGAGAACTCCGATGAAGAGTCTTCACTTTTAATTCAGATCAACTGACGAGGGCCAAGGACATTTTCTAAGATGAGAAATATGGCGAGTCAGTCTTCCTCTTTGCTGAATGGATCGCATGCCGAGTATACTTTCAGACAAAGCGATACAGTCCCGAGAGTATTTGGAGATTTCATGAAAATCCTTATTATTCCCATATCTCTTAGCCTTCTACATTTGATGAGCTGCAAGAGCCTGCGTTCCGGCTACGACGTAAAGGATCCATCGCCTAACATTGGTTCGAGCGATTCCAAAGGCGACAAAATTATTATCAAGGAAGATGGTACGGGCAAGACCTCGACCACCCCTGAGATTCCCCACTCGATTCCTACGCCTCCCATTGCAGTGAATCCCCCTAACAGCGGCAACACAGGGGGAACGGACACCCCGACAGGCAATGGCGGTAGCGGAGACAGTGGCGGCACTGGAGGAGGAGACGGCGGGGGCACAGTTCAGCCACCGGCTGAAGTACCGAACGAAACGATCGAACCCATTATCCGCCCAACCCTCGGTCTGGCTCCAGATCCCATGAGCAGTAGCGGGGGCAATGGTAGCAATACTCTTCTACCGAATCAGGAACTGACGGATGGCCAAAGCCTTAAGTCGTCTGATGGGCGTTTTACTTTCCTCTTCAAGGCAAATGGCAAGAACAATCGAAACGGCAAAGCCCTGCGCCTGACCAATGATGGCAAGCTCGCAATTTACACAACAGACGGAACCAGTATCTGGACGAGTGGCAGCTGCTGCTTTCCTCCGGCATCCGCTTACGATGAACGTCCTATCGCCGTCGGGAAATGGGGACCCGCAGTCGATTGGCCCATCATGCCGATTCACTCGATCCTAATGCCCAATGGCAAGGTCCTGAGCTACGGCACAGACTCCCGAGGTATCCAAGGTGCACAGCTCAACTACGATCTCTGGACACCCAGCAAGGGCACCGGTGCCGACTCCCATCAAACTCTACCCAACACTTTCAAAACCGACATCTTCTGCGGCTCACCGATTATCCTGCCGCAATCTGGGGACGCTCTACTCCCAGGTGGTGACATGCGGGAATCACCTAATACCAACGCGGGCATCGACGACACGCTCATCCTCAA
>SEDW01000133.1 GCA_004193325.1 Pseudomonadota bacterium
ATCCAATATATCGACAAAGATTTCAGCGCCACCGACCAGGAGAATGCGGCGAAGCTGCTGAAGCTTGAGAGTGGTTTCCTGCTCGTGCCCAAGCTCTGCATAATAGTCGAGGGGCGAAAAAGAAGGATTCAAATGCCGATGAAGAATGGATGCCAGGGTAAAAGGCCCGGCAGCGACCATCGCCAATAGCTGACGAAGGATTCGCAAAGCGTCAGCCCGTTGGCCATCGCTCATGAGAGCCGCATCAAAGAGCGCAACGCCACTGCCGTGATGATTGGCTTCGTCCTGGAGGATCTGTTTGAATTCTTCGGTCAAAGCTGGGCTCAGACAGTCCTTAGCAAGTTTTTTGTAGTGGAGAAGGCCCCAGCCCTCCAAAAAAACCTGAATGATCAACGTCAGCGTCATGCGATCACAGGTCTCTATACTGTCTTTGAGCAGTGCGAGGAATGGATCCTGATCTAAATCCGTTGGCTCATGAGGAATGTGCGCGGCGATAGCCTGATAGTGCGCGGCCTCCTGAGCTGCAAACTGACTGTAGAGTATGCGGGATTCCAGATCATCGGAGAGCAGAACCATCTTCGAGGCAAAGGCCATCCCGGCTCGTTCAATGGCAAAAGCCTCGCGAAGAAGCGAATAACTCGCCTCTTGAAGAATAAGGTTTTGCAAGCCCGCGTCGGCCTCACGAAAGGCTGCCACTGCATCAAGCCCAAGGCTCTGTGCTGACCAATAGATAGTGTCAGACGAAGCCTGAAAGGCCTTGCCGTAGTTTTTATTACTACGTTTCAATATTCCCTCAAGCACCTTGTTTGGCTGCTTCTTTGGAAAGTTCATGAAAGCTTCGATGGCGAGCGTTTTGTCCATCAGACGTTTTTCCTCTGCAGCTTATTCATCACAAGACTGATGATGTTGTGCCACAGATTTGCCGGAAGTATTTTGCCGAAGAGAGCCGTCATCAACGCATCCGAACCGATGAGATGACGAAGTCCACTGGGCCTTTTGCTTAGGAGATAAACCATTTTTTGGGCAACAGGCCGAATGCTTTTGCCTTGGTTTTGCTTCGAAATGTTTTCTCTGAGGATTTGGTAGCCTTTGGTCGGCGCCGCGTAAGCGGATTGTAGATGAGGCTCAGACCAAGAGAGTGATGTTCCAAATCCTGTAGGGTAACCGCCTGGCTCGAGGATATAACAAGCCACGTCGTACGGCTTAAGTTCAGCAGAAAGGGATTCCATCCAGCCTTCGACAGCGAATTTGCTTGCACAGTATGCTCCGGTTAATGGGAGGGCGTGGCGACCTACAATCGAACTGACTGTGAGAATCACACCCTTGGTCTTTCTCAACGAGGGAAGGAGTTTCTGAGTCAGAGCAAAGGTCCCGAAGAAGTTAACTTCCATCTGCAAACGCAGACTTTCATCACTCACATCTTCCGTCGCTCCAAAGAGTCCATAGCCCGCATTGTTGATAAGCCCATCGATTGGCGCGCGGGATTCAAGCGTCGTAACCAGTCGATCGATCGAAGCGGGATCCAGTAGATCGAGTTCGAAGAGTTCAATGTTACCGCTATACCTTGCAAAGAGATCAGCAAAGAGAGGCATTCTCGTGGCCCCGCCGCGAACGGCAGCCAGCACGCTATAACCTTCGGCGAGGAAAGCGTCGCAGGCTTCCAGCCCAAAGCCAGAGGATGCTCCCGTGATCAATACTGTCTTTTGCATAGTCATTCCTCAGTTCACAGCTTCATTGACTGCCTTGCGGCGAATACTTTTCAGCGGCCGTTTGAAAGCTTCTGCTGAACAGAGCTTCATCATGGATTTATGGTAGTAGTGGAAAGGCATCATGAGCGACATCTCAGCGAGACAGGCAAGCTCTTCACCCTCTTTCCATCCGGGATTTGTCTCATTGAAGAATTTAATCCGGGGATGGCTGAGCAAACGTGTGTCGATATCTGCCACACCAAGCTTGAGGCGGGCGGCCTTTTCCAGAGGAAAAACCAAGGTGCCGATTTCCTGATAACAACCTGGGAAGAGTCTTTCCGATGCCTGCTCAATCAGAGCTGCCATTGGTTCTGGCGTCGATCGTTCAAAGCGCGGATAATGCTCTTTGAAATTATTAGCCATGAGTAGATAGGTTTTGTAGCCCTTGGAGATGAGGTACCAGTAGAGAGGAACGGTCGGATGCCTCATCTTCTTTTTGAACATATAGATAAGAAAAGCCACACCCAGACTTCTCTGGCCCCAGAAACGTTCGTGAATGATCGTGTCGCCGCTGAACACACATGGGATGTCTTTGCCGTTTTGTTTCAGCATAAAACTGACAAGTGTGGAAAACCCCTGCAGGCGCCCCATGTCACGATCGAAGAGGACGATGACTTCGGTCTTCTGCTTGAGATCCGCCGCGAAGATATCGAAGCTGGTTTGTTCGTAATAGTTTTCGTAGAGACTGTACATCGAACGAATCATGGATTCGGTCAAATCGCTAATCGCATAAGTTTTCCAGTAGAGCTTACTTTTAAGCATTTCAGCCTCCCATATTCGGCTGGCGAAAGCCCCAACTCACGTGGGGCAGACGGTCCACATGCTGTACGAATCGCATAATCGCGGCGTCCTGAGCAATGGGATGTTTCAATTCAAAACGAATGGTCTGGAATATTTTAGTGTCACCTTTGGCAAAGTATTTACCAAGGACGTAAGTAATTCCTAGCAAGATTCGGTTTACAACCGCTCCCACAAAACCAGATCTCTTCTTGGTAATCACGAGTGTACGACCTTCCGCTTTGCCATCAGCTGTCGGTCTAAGTGCAAAAAGAATATGAAAATGCAGAAAATCGGGACCAATGGTCACTGTTCCGTTACTCCCGTTCCAATAGGAAAGGTCGTAGGTCAGTGCTTTGTCATAAAAGCGGCCGATAGCACGCAGCCACCATTTTTCTGTCGGAATTCTTGTGCTGTTGGCAAAGACGAGAGCCTTGCCCCCTTCGATGTCATTCGGAACGAGATTGAGTTTGACAGGGAGATTGTGAACCGATGCGAAATGCTGGACATCGATCGCATTGATCATGACGACATGTGGATGGCAGTTCTTGACAAAACTGTTTGCTACAACTGCGTCCGTCTCGATATCTTTCAATTCCGGGACAAAAGGCACGGGTTGATTCGGTACCCCATCTCCCACCCATAGCCAGACCATTCCGTATTTTTCTTCGGCATGCCAGGCCTTAACAGCGATCTTTAGAGGCTTCGGCAGGCAGGGAATATCCGTACATTCGCCTTTGCCGTCGAATTTCCAATAGTGAAAGAGACAGCGAATATCATTGCCCTCGACTCGACCTTCAGCGAGATGCGCACCCATGTGCGGGCAATACGCATCGAGCACATTGACCTTGCCATTTTCCCCGCGAAAAACGACGAGTTCGTGATCAAGAAATTTGAGAGGCTTTACTGTCTTATTTGCGACCTCAGCCGAAGCAATCGCCCAATACCAGCCTTCGATAATTTTGTCTTTCGATCCAAAGACGGCTAGGTTTGTTTGGGCTGGCATAAATACTCCGGAACTGTGGGTTAAATCGAAATTAGGATTTAATGTCTAAACTTCAGTCAACTGACTTTACTTGCAATAGCTCGATCGTAGGGATACCGTGGGAATTGGCCAATCTCTCAATCTTTAGCGATACTTAGAAAGCCATCATGTGGAATCAACTGCTTATCCGTATCAGTCGCTTCACCTGTCGAATCGCAATTTTTCTAGAGCGTCGAAAGCTCTTTCGAGGCTTCGGGGCTCCTGAGATAACACAACTGAAGCTATTAAACCAGCTGCAGAAGAATTTAAAGGCGAGCAGCCGGGTCCAGCAATTTCAATGGTCATCGCGGTCAGATTATGTGGATTTCGTGAAGAAAATTCCTGTCGTCACCTACGAGGAAATTGAATCCCTTATCCAATCTCAGATGAAAAATCAGAATGACCTTATCAGTGCAGACCCTGTTTGTTTCTACGAACGCACCTCCGGCAGCAGTGGTTCTGCAAAGTTCATTCCATATACGAAGTCGTATCTGAAAGTCCTCAACCGCCTGTTCTTGCTATGGGTTGATGATCTATTGAATAGCTCAATCGACTTCAAAACCGCAAAGACTTTCCTTTGTGTGACACCGGCTCTAGAGCAGCCAGGGCAATGCCTTGATGCCCAAATCGGTACTAATACGGATGTCGATTACGTGGCGCCCTGGGCAGCTACATTTTTGAAGCGTTTTCTCATCGTTCCGCTCGAGTTGCATGCAATCAGAGACCCTTCTCTTTATCGTGACCTACTCTGCCTTTATATCTTTTCCGAAGAGGATCTTGAGATCATCTCCCTCTGGAGCCCAAGCCTTTTCTTCGCAATTCTTGATCACTGGTCAGAGCATCGCGAGAGACTCAACCAACATTTGCTCGCTGGAAAATATGAGGAGGGTGAAAGGCTCTGGACCTTCAGGAAGATGCGTCAGGGGCGATTCGCCTTACTCACGGAAATTGATCCGGACTGGAATGCGTTCTGGTCTCAGTTAAAGCTGATTTCCTGCTGGAATGAAGGCCATGCCGAGGCTTCCGCTGATGCCCTGCAGCGGCTCTTCCCAAACGCTTATTTGCAGGGCAAAGGACTCCTTGCGACTGAGGCTGCCGTTAGTATTCCCTTCGTCAAAGCTCAGAAGACGCTGCCGTTTCTAACCCAGATCTTTATTGAGGGCGAAGATCTCTCTGACCAAATGATCTATCCGATTTGGGAATGGAAACTGGATCACGAATATAAAATAATCATAAGCGCAGCAAACGGGCTCCTTCGCTACCGCCTAGGCGATATCGTGAGAGTGAATAGTTTTTACCTAAAAACTCCTGTTTTTTCCTTTCAAGGACGTGATGGCCAGTTGATGGATATGGTGGGTGAAAAACTACGGGAAGATTTTGCGTTCACGCAATTGAAAGCTATTTGCCCACAGCTCGATGGCAATGCGAGCTTTTTTCCCGTCCAGCATGAGCGTAAAAATTATTACGTGCTGCTCGTTGATACTGCCCTTGACGATCTCAGGGCAGAAACCCTGGACAAGAAGTTGATGGAAGCTCATCATTATCGTCTGGCAAGAAATTTAGGTCAAATCGATCCGATTCGAATCGAGTATAGCCGGAACTGGACGCATCGCTATTTCTCGCTGGCCGAAAAAAAGGGCCAACAGCTGGGCAATGTAAAACTCTCTCGCTTTCACAAAAAGATTTTTACGCCGGCCGATATAGAATTTCTTCGAGGATGATTGATGAGTTTGATGGGCCGCCTTATGGCTTTCTTTCCCCTGGCACACGCGATTCTGATCGCCATCAATCTCGTCTGCGGGATCATCCATCCGTGGCTGCTCCTCGTAATTCCTTTCAGCGTTTACCTCTTCCCGCTCACAGTCTGGCGTTTGCATCGCCGGATATCACCCCTTAAGTCAGGCCTCACACGTTTTAGCCGTCCTGAATATTCAGCCTGGTGGGGCAGCTATCAAATCCAAAATCTCTTTTTGCTTCTGCCGTCCTTGGAACGCCTTCTCCATCTCGTTCCTGGACTCTTCAGCGCCTGGTTGAGAGCCTGGGGCAGCGAGATCGGCAAACAAGTCTTTTGGACACCCCACACCCTTATCCTCGACCGATCGCTCCTCAAGTTTGGTGATGGCATTATCGTAGGGCATCGCTGCTCCTTCTCGTCCCACGTCATTTCCTTAAACAAAAAGGGGGAGCTGCTCCTCTACGTGAAAGAGATCAGTATAGAGTCGAATGTGTTTATCGGTGCCGGATCCGACGTGGGTCCAGGCACAGTCGTGGCGGCAGGTAGCCGTCTTCCCCTGCAAAGCCAGCTTTATCCTAACCAAAAAGTAGGCTTCGTGAGCGAGACGGACGATGACTTAAAATCAGGTTTTTGATCCGCAAAAGCAGCATCTATCTCCTAGCCTCAAGCGCCCTCTTCTGCTAGTATCCCGCCTTAATTCAGACCCCGGCCAGCATATTCAAGAGATCAAGTGAATGACAATAGGGCACCTACAATCTCAGGAAGGTCACTATGACAGACATTAAGCAAAGAGTATTTAATCTCGGTCTAGCTTACGACGATGTTCTCCTTCTGCCCCAACATTCCGAAATTCTTCCGCACGAAGCCAATCTCGAAACCCAACTCTCGCGCAATATTAAGCTTAAAATCCCTCTGATTTCTGCCGCCATGGATACTGTCACCGAAGCGAAATCGGCGATTATTATGGCTCAATCAGGCGGTATCGGTATCGTTCACAAGAACTTCTCAGTCGAAGATCAAGCGGACGAAATCCGTCAGGTGAAAAAGAGTGAGTCGGGTATCGTTAAAGATCCAGTGACCGTAGGTCCTGATCAAACTGTGGCTGACGTGCTAGCCATCATGAAGCGTGAGAAAGACAGCGCGGGTCGTCTTCTCGTTGGTGCCGCTATTGGTGCAGGTGGAGACTACCTGGAGCGCGCTGAAGCTTTGATTCACGCAGGCGTCGATGTTCTCGTCGTTGATACAGCACACGGGCACTCGGCCGGTGTTATCAACGCCGTTCGCAAGGTTCGCGCCAACTTCAAAAAATACGATTTTGATTTGATCGCTGGTAATATCGCGACCGCCTCGGCAGTCGAAGCCTTAGCTGAAGCCGGCGTTGATGCCGTGAAGGTTGGTATCGGTCCAGGCAGTATCTGTACGACCCGTATCATCGCAGGGATCGGTGTGCCTCAGTTCACGGCCGTCATGAACTGCTCAGATGCAGCTCGACGCCTCGGCATTCCAACGATCGCCGACGGCGGAATCAAATACAGCGGCGACATCGTCAAGGCCCTTGCCATAGGGGCGAGCACAGTCATGATCGGTTCTCTCTTCGCCGGTACAGACGAAGCTCCAGGCGAACTCATTATCTATCAGGGCAAGAGCTATAAACAGTATCGCGGCATGGGCAGCCTCGGCGCTATGCGCAAGGGTTCGAAAGATCGCTACTTCCAGGCTTCGGTCGAAGATCCAGGCAAGTTGGTTCCAGAGGGAATCGAAGGTCGTATCCCTTATCGCGGCACCCTCGCAGACAACATCTTCCAACTGATGGGCGGACTTCGTTCAGCCATGGGTTACATCGGTGCCCCAAGCATCGAAGAACTCTACAATCGAGCGGAATTTGTTCAGATCACAGCATCCGGCCTCAAAGAGAGCCATGTGCATGACGTTTACATTACGCGTGAAGCTCCGAATTATAAACTCGACTGAGGAGATCCCAAGGTGCACTTGCAACGTCCGGTAAACGAAGGTTTCTTGATCCTCGACTACGGTTCTCAGTACACACTTCTCATCGCCCGCCGCTTGCGTGAGATCGGCGTCTATGCGGAAATCATCGATGGTTCCCGTCAAACGGCGCCCAGCGACGAATTCCACTACCACGGCATCATCCTCTCAGGTGGTCCGGATACGGTTGGAGAAGAAGGCGCGCGATCCTTGCCTTCCTGGGTTGCCCAGAGCGACAAACCTATTCTCGGCATCTGCTACGGCATGCAGTTGATGGCGGAAGCGTCCGGCGGCAAACTCCGCAGTGGGCAGCAGCGTGAGTATGGCAAGTCTCATCTCAGCTTCGATTGGAAAGACCTTCCTAAATATGCCGAAACACTCAAGAGCCTTCCGAAAGATCAAATCGTCTGGATGAGCCACGGCGATGACGTCGAGGCTCCGGACAGTTCCTTTGCCACGCTCGCTTACACAGATGATAAAGTGGTTGGCGTCATCGCTCACCGTGAGAAGCCCTGGATTGGCCTCCAGTTCCACCCCGAAGTTCAGCATACCGAGTATGGCGAAGAGCTTCTCAAAGCTTTCGTATTCGATATTTGCAAGGCTCCTCGCAACTGGGACTCGAGCCAGATGCTCGATTCCTCTATCGAGCGTATTCGCCAGAATGTGGGCAAAGGCAAAGTGCTGATGGCCGTGTCTGGTGGTGTGGATTCGACCGTTGCAGCGGTTCTTCTCACGCGCGCGCTCGGGGCCTCACAGGTTCACGCCATCTTCGTCGACCACGGCCTTCTACGTAAAGACGAGGCTAAGTGGGTACAGGAACAGTTCGCGTCCATGGGCGTGCAGCTGACCACTCTTGACCAGAAGAAGGAATTTTATTCGGAACTCGATGGCATCACCGATCCTGAACAAAAACGCAAAATCATCGGTCGCAAATTTATCGAGGCTTTCGAAGCCTTTGCCAAAGGCAAAAAGGAATTCACCCATCTCGGACAGGGCACACTCTATCCAGATGTTATCGAGTCGGCTGGCCACGGTGCAGGCGCGAAAGTCATCAAGAGCCACCACAACGTCGGCGGTCTCCCTGAGAAACTTGCGCTCGAACTCGTGGAACCCTTCCGCTATCTCTTCAAAGACGAAGTGCGGACAATCGGTCGCGCCTTGGGAATTCCTGCTCTCCTCGTTGATCGCCACCCTTTCCCGGGTCCGGGCCTGGCCGTCCGTATCATCGGTGCCATCACCGAGGAAAAGGTTCGAGTCCTCCAGGAAGCCGATGCGATCTTCATTCGTCACCTACACGACTCGGGCTTTTACAGCCAGGTATGGCAAGCCTTTGCCGTTCTCCTTCCAGTGAAGTCGGTTGGGGTCATGGGCGATAATCGTACCTATCAGGAAGTCTGCGCCTTGCGTGCCGTCACAGCCAGTGATGGAATGACAGCTGGTGTTGGTGACCTGCCGATCAGCTTTCTCGTCAATGTTGGGAATGAAATTGTTCGCAAGGTCAATGGCATCAATCGAGTCGTCTATGACGTCACGACCAAGCCGCCAGCCACGATTGAGTGGGAATAAGTTTTCATTATGAATTTAAAAAGGATCCTTCGGGATCCTTTTTTTTTGGCATTGCGAAAATAAATTATATATTTCTCAGTGAGTGGAACTTAGGATGGGAAAACTTACGTTTATTCCGGGAGAAACGAGATGAATTTTTTCACAGTTGAGTCATATCAATTAATTTTGAAAGAGAAACTTGAAGAAAATTCAACCGTTCGAGGCTATCAGTCGCGTCTCGCCGATGCCGCGAACTGCCAGCCTTCTCATCTCTCCAAGATCCTAAAGGGCGATGTTCAAATCACTCCCGAACACGCTTTGTCCTTCTGCCGCTTTTGGGAACTCAGCGAACTCGAGACCGATTATTTTCTCACTCTGGTCAATCTCGACCGAGCGAATAGCTCAGCGCTCAAGGAAAGACTTCTGAGCAAACTCGAAGAACTCAGAGCGACCAAACAAAAGACCGACCTTGACCGGAAGAAGACCAAACACCGCGTCTATTCCGTCGAAGAAAAGCTTTTCTATTGGTCCAACTGGTACTGTCCGGCGATCCGCGAAATCGTTGCCATATCAGGCTTTCGCAGCAGTCAGGCTATTGCCGAACACTTCTCTCTGCCGCTAGAATTGGTGGATTCGGTTCTGGACCGCTTGAATGAAATGGAGTTGATTTCGGAGAATGAGAAGGGATGGTATCCGCTTCCCAGTAACTTCGTGAAACAGTCCGAAGACCATTTCCCAGCTCTCCATGGCAAAGAGCTTAGAAACTTTTCCAACCGACGTACAGCGGAATGGAAATCGGATGATTTTCATCATGCGGAATTTGCAGCAGTGGCAAGAAAAGACATTCCTCAGCTGAACTCCGCTATGAAGGAAGCCATACAAAACTTGGCCAGCTCAGCCAAGCACACCGAGGCTGATCAACTGCTCTGTTTATCGATTGATATCTTCAGGGTCTAAAGTCAGAATGTGATGTAATCGAGCGTGATAGCGCAGATTTCCTCGTTTATCGCAGGCACTGCCGCTATCTCCGCTATTCGTTCGCTCGACTGACGAATGAGATCCCGAATCTTTTTTTGATCCTCTTTAGTAACGGCAAAAACCATGGTGGCGTGAACGTTGTTGGAGTTGCGACGATCGAAGTAGGTCATCGTAATTCTTCGCATTGCCTCGTGGTAACGTCCCATGATCTCACGGCTCGTTTGCAGCGAGATATTTTTCACGACGTTTTTCCAGCGATCCCCGTCCTTTTCAATGAGGTTCATTTCCTCCAGGAGGAGCAGAGTGCTCTCAACCAAATCAATAGGCAGGAAGAATTTCGTCGCAATCGCTGGCGCGGTGTTTAGGTTCGGCATACGCAGTGCAACCCGGATTGCGCTGCAATACCAGTTCGAATAATAAAGGATCGCATGCTGATAATTCATCTCGACGTTGACCATTTTCGTAGCGGAGACGCTATCACTCAAATGTCTAAGCTGGGTCAACTTCTCTTTCAGCCTGGTCTTCAGGCTCTCGGAATTTGAGCGCTCATAGTTAACCAGAGTCAAAAAATATTCAGCCTCGTCGCCATTCAGACTCCAGTAATCGCAAAGCCCAGAGGCCTGGTCTGGAGTTAGATGCGATTCACCCTTAAGTACATGAGAAAAAAAGGAACTATGACAAGCAGCAGCTGCTGCCATCAGCGATTGATAACCGCGAATGTTTTTATTATTCCGAATCTTATCAAGGATGATTTCACGATAAGTAGGGAAAATCCAAATAGCCATGACAAACCTTTCAAACTCTTTCCTAACAAGGGCTCCGGCAGATGCCGTCAGCTTGAAAACCGCCCTTTTGGAAAGCTCTCGCAATCTTTAATTCATGATCCGGAATAAAGCAAGATTCTCATGGCCCTAAGACTCTCTTGGAATGTTTGATCAAAATTAAGACGGATGTTGAGTTAGAATTATCACTTGCTCCGTAGGGGTTTAGCAGCTTGGCTTCGCAATTTATTCTCTGAAATTGTCTTGCAATTGCATGCAAGCGTTGAGTACTTTTGATCAACGCCTTCTGCAATCTGAGCGCCGTCTCTCTACCTGTTCGGATTAAATATGTCATTTTTTTCATGCACGAATTATCGAGAAATCATACGTTTTCAGCTAAAAGAGCATTCTCCAAAACGTGGCTTTCAATCGACTCTCGCAAAGTTTTTAGGCTGCTCTCCTTCTTTCCTCTCGCAGGTCTTGAAGGACAAGGTTCATCTCACTCCAGATCAGGCTGCACTCTTTTGCGATTTCTGGAAATTGAATCAGCTTGAGTGTGACTTCTTCCTCAATCTGGTTAATCTGGAACGGGCCAGTACAGTCGAACTGCAGGCTAAGATTGCGAAATGGATTGATGCACTTCGCAGCAAAGGCCAAAAGCAGGGCTTTCATAGCCAGACTGAGCGGAGTATTCCCTTGGAAGGTGATGCTGTTCAGTATTGGTCGGCCTGGCACTACCCCGCGGTTTATGAGGGCATTTCGCACGCGATTTTTAAGACCAGGGAAGACATCGCTGAGCGATTCTCCCTACCTATGGCAACCGTCGACCAAATTTTGTCGAAGCTAAAATCCTTCGGCATGATCGAAGAGAAGAACCGCATCTGGAAGGCTACGAACAAAAACTTCTATGAAACTGACGATGTCGCATTAACGAAGCTCTTTCATGACGAAATCCATCGCCACAGTCTCGAGAAGTACGATGCTCCGCAAGATGAGGATCTTCATTATGTGCAGGTTGCGGGGATAGCCAAGAGCGAGATTCCGGAGTTAAAACAGATGATTCTGGATTTGATCAACCGCCAGCGCCTCAAAATGAAACGCAGCGGCGATCAGGAGTTGGTCTGTTTTTCTTATCATTTATTTAAAATGTGACTTAGCGGATGACATAGGCTTGTCCGGCTCTCATCTCAACGACGCTATCGCAAAGCCCTAAAGTCTCGAGTCGATGCGCGATGATAAGCACTGTCTTATCACGGCATTCGACGCGGAGGGTTTCCTGTATCAAAGCATCCGTAGCCACATCCACACTCGCCGTTGCCTCATCCAGAACAATAATAGGACTGTCAATCAGCAGAGCTCTCGCGAGACAGAGCTGCTGCCTTTGACCTTGGCTAAAGTTCGAACCACTTTCCTTTACCTCAGCACTCAAGACGCCAGCTAAGGAATTTACCCATTCCTCGATGTGCGATCGACGAAGAGCTGTAAATATCTGGTCATCACTGTAGTGACCAAACCGGTCGAGATTTCGACGTAGACTGCCCTTAAAGAGAATAGGATCCTGAGGAATGATCGCGATTGATCGCCTGAGTCGATACAGTGGGATTCTTCTCGTGTCCACTCCATCGATGAGTACCTGACCTTCCGTAGGCAACACGAAGCGATAGAGACTTTGAAAGAGTGTACTCTTGCCAGCACCGGTGCGGCCGATGACCCCAAGCTTTTGATGAGCAGCGATCTTTAAATTGAAATCCTTCAGAACCAAAGGCAAATGCTTTGCATACTGAAGCGATATGTTCCGAAACTCGATAGCACCCTCGGTGGGCCAGAGCTCATCATCCGCCAAACGGCTTTCGGGATCGGGCTCCAATTCCCGTTCAAGCCCATTCAATTGGTCCAGTCGTTCCACGGCAATGAGATTAGACTCCACTACAGTGAAGGCCCTGATCGCATTGTTCAGGTGATCGCAGAGTCTCAAAGCATAGACTAATGTCAAGCCTGCTGTTCCGGCAGCGATCGCCGATGTTTGAGACATCCAGAGAATCGCCGCGATCAATCCAAATGTGATCACCGCACCAAGCATCGGTATGCGTGATGAGAACCAGCGATTGAATAAGATCGAGGCATAAAACATTCTCTGATAATGGCTGAGCATCGACTCATAACGTTTTGCAAAGTTTTCTTCCTGTCCATGCGCTCTCAGAAGCGCCGCTGCCTGCAAACTTTCTTTAAAGAAAGCAAAGCGTGGCGACCTGGCAATCGACGTCAATCTCTGACTATCGCGGCTCGCGTTCCGATATCTCTTTTGCAAAGCGTAGTAGCCGAGCAAAGAAGGTAAGATCGCGATGACCAAGAGAGGAATGTTCACAATCAGGATAAGCATCGCGGCCAAAGTATGAAGGATCGGCCCTATGGTCCTCTCGAGATTCCCAGCGATTTCTCTCTCGACGGAATCCATATCCCTTGAGAATCGGTTTAGAATCCTCCCAATAGGTGTCCTGTCAAAATAATTCAAAGGCGCGAGGAGGAGGGACGTCAGAGCCCGGTTGTGAATCGATGCACTGGCACCCACAGCTTTCTGCAGCCAGAGTCTCTGATGCGCTGCCGCAGAGAGAATAGCCAGAAGACCAAGGCAGCCCCAAAGGATGATGGCGCCTTTGAGCTGCTGCAGCTCCTGCGGAAATTCGAAAGGACCAAAACTCAGAACGGCAGCATCTTTATGATTCGACCAAAAAGCCAACCATGACTGCTGGAGGACTGGCAACCCAACTGCAAGAAGACTGACGAGGGAGAGCTGCAAGAGAGCCAGACCAGGCTTTTGGCCAAGCCAGGCTTTGGCATAAGTCTTATAGACCGAAAGCTGCAGCCCTCCTATCGATCGCTCCTCTTCGTCCGTGATGCGAAAGCTGGTCGCAACGGTTCCTAGCTCTGTGGCAACCTCCTTAACCTTTGCAGCGGGTATTTCATCGGCCTTTGCCTCTCGCTCGGCTCTTTGCAGAAAGATGCGAAAGAGGGCGTTGTGTTCCACGAGTTCCGGAAAGGTTCCGATTGCCTCGATACTTCCGTCACGCATGTAGATCACCCGATCGAAGCGTTCCAAATGATGGAGCCTGTGAGTCACAACGATCTTGGCCTTGTCCTTCCACCTCCCAAAGAGCAGGCGATCCATCAAC
>SEDW01000938.1 GCA_004193325.1 Pseudomonadota bacterium
GAAAATTATTCTTAACGTTTGGCATCAAAGGAACCAAGAACCGTCAGACCCTTGTGTTTGGTCATCAGGTCTTTCCAAACCGCCGGATTATCGCTGGCGAGTTCGATATAGTAGCGATGCCCCCAGACCTCGGTGGCCATAGGCTGACTCAAGAGATTAATAAAGCGATACTGCGAAACATCGGCCATAAGCCCTTGAAAATCCGCGGCCGTCGCCGAGAAAATCGCCCGCTTCGACCAGGATAGTTTCTTCTCAATCGTCAAGAAGCGAGTCCAGTTCACGGCTTCATCGTTGATGTTCTGCATCAGCACTTCAAGATTATAGAGCTGCGAGGCTCTCATACTCGCAACTGCCGCCCGACCCGGCATTTGACTGATATCCCGGGCCGCCCCAGCCGTATCAAAGTAGGGCTCAGTCCTAAGGCCATGATCCTTCAAAAAGCGCGAACACTGAGCCAGCGCCTGAGGATGCGAAATCACGACCTTGATATCGGACAGTCGGCTACCGATCGGTCCGAGGAGACAATGCTCCACCCGATGAAGATATTCATCCGTGATGTAATATCCCGAGGCCTGTAAAAGCTGATAGTTTTCGGCAATAAATCCCGATGTAGAATTTTCGAAAGGCAAAAAAGCCTTATCAATCTTTCCAGCAGCCAGCGCAGCGAAGGCATCGCTAAAGCTATCGCAAAAGACCTTCGTAGCATGCCCCGCTGTCTGGAGGAGAGCGGCGTCGCTATAGGAGGCAGCGAGCCCTTGAATGCCGATGCGTACGCTCATCAATTATCCTTCGCTTAGTACTTGGAGCAAAGCCTCTTCGGTCCAAACTGGAATTCCGAGTTCTTTGGCTTTTTTCATCTTGGAAGAATTACTGTCGCCTTCGTTCGTAACCAGTACCGAGGTATTTTTGGATACCGCACTGCTGGCCTTGCCTCCGGCTTCGCGTATCAGCTTCTCTATCGTTTCCCGAGGCATGCTCAGGGCACCGGTGATCACGAACTGTTTTCCAGCCAGTGGACCTTCCCCCGGAGCAAACTTTGCTTTCTGCACAATCGGCTTCACACCAACCTTTAACAAACCTTTGATGATCTGCTTTCGGTCCTTCAGACCTTCAACAATCTGCGACGCTGACTTCTCGGCGAAGCCATCCACTTCCACCAACTGCTCTTCCGTCACCGCCTGAATCGCTTCAAGAGTCTGAAAGTGATCGATGAGTTTTTCCCAAGTCCTCAAACCCGCTCCCTCGATGCCAAGCCCGTTAAGGAACTTCGCCAGAGGTACAGTTTTGCTCGCTTGAATATTTTTGTGGAGCTTTTCCGCCATTTTATCTTTGGTCGAAGGCAGCTTTAAAAAGTCTCCGACTTCGATCTTATAGAGGTCGATAACAGATTCGACGAGACCCATCTGAATCATCTGGTCGAGACGTTTCTCACTGATGTCTTCGATCTCAACAGCCTTCATCCAGTTCAGGATAAAGCCCGAACGCTGCGCAGGACACTCGTCAGAATTCTCACACTTCAAACGAACGCCATCAAAGATCAGCTCTGTGCCGCAGGAAGGGCACTTTTCAGGCCACTTGTATTCGCCCTTGGCGCTTTCGATGACCTGCATGAACTTTGGAATCACTTC
>SEDW01000939.1 GCA_004193325.1 Pseudomonadota bacterium
CGTGCGGCCCAAATCGTCTCGCTGTCGGTAAAAATAGAAGCCGAGATACGTTCGAACTGCTTATCTGGAATCTTCGCCTTGGCCGCGACCAACTGATTGATCCAGTTGCTGCCAAAGACCGCCTTCTCAGCTGGGATATCGGTCGCTTCATAAGCCTGCTCAAGAACATTGATCTTCCTCGATGCGGGCCACTTGTCTTCAGGCAATTCATCCCAGCTCGAATACGCAAGGAGCTGCAGATCACGGCGTTTCGGTCGACCTTCACCGATTCCCATCGCCGCACGTTCGATACTGCCCGACGAAGCCAGTACGGATTGCACAACCCCATCAAATTCTTCAATGGTGAGCACAGTGCTCAAGCGAAAGAGTTCCTTCTTCGTCTCATCCATAATCAAAATCGTGGGGTAGCCCGAAGCATTAAAGCGCCCGCCCCAGATCTGAGCGGCATCGGTATCACCATCGAGATAGACGGGAACAAAGTTCGTCATCAATTCTTTGAATTTTGGTTTGGAGAAAATCTGGGCCTTCAACTCATTACAAGGCGGACACCAGATCGCGCCCCAGTAAAGGAAAACGAGTTTCTTCTCGGCCAAAGCTTTTTTAAAGGCGTCGTCTACCGAGCCTTTGAACCAGACCTCGGGTTGCGGCTGGCCAGCATGTTCTTCAGTCACTTTCGAGGCCTTTCCAGAATCTGAACCATGGGTGCAGCCCCATACCGCACTCAGACTGATCAGTGACGCTAAGACTAGGAGCGATTTTTTCATGACAGAACTATACCTCTCTGAAAATTATTCTTAACGTTTGGCATCAAAGGAACCAAGAACCGTCAGACCCTTGTGTTTGGTCATCAGGTCTTTCCAAACCGCCGGATTATCGCTGGCGAGTTCGATATAGTAGCGATGAGAAGCGAGTCCAGTTCACCGCTTCATCGTTGATGTTCTGCATCAGCACTTCAAGATTATAGAGCTGCGAGGCTCTCAAACTTGCAACCGCCGCCCGACCCGGCATCTGACTTATATCCCGCGCCGCTCCAGCCGTATCGAAGTAAGGCTCAGTCCTCAGACCATGATCCTTCAAAAAGCGCGAACACTGAGCCAGCGCCTGAGGATGCGAGATCACAACTTTGATATCGGACAATCGGCTACCGATCGGTCCTAGCAGGCAATGCTCTACCCGATGAAGATACTCATCCGTGATGTAATATCCCGAGGCCTGTAGAAGCTGATAGTTCTCGGCAATAAATCCCGATGTGGAATTTTCGAAAGGCAAAAAAGCCTTATCAATCTTTCCTGCAGCCAGCGCAGCGAAGGCATCGCTAAAGCTATCGCAAAAGACCTTCGTAGCGTGTCCCGCTGTCTGGAGGAGAGCGGCGTCGCTATAGGAGGCAGCGAGCCCTTGAATGCCGATGCGTACGCTCATCAATTATCCTTCGCTTAATACTTGGAGCAAAGCCTCTTCGGTCCAAACTGGAATTCCGAGTTCTTTGGCTTTTTTCATCTTGGAAGAATTACTGTCGCCTTCGTTCGTAACCAGCACCGAGGTATTTTTGGATACCGCACTGCTTGCCTTGCCTCCGGCTTCGCGTATCAGCTTCTCTATCGTTTCGCGAGGCATGCTCAGAGCGCCAGTGATCACGAACTGTTTCCCAGCCAGTGGACCTTCTCCCGGAGCAAACTTTGCTTTCTGCACAATCGGCTTTACGCCAACCTTTAACAAACCTTTGATGATCTGCTTTCGGTCCTTCAGACCTTCAACAATCTGCGACGCTGACTTCTCGGCGAAGCCATCCACTTCCACCAACTGCTCTTCGGTCACCGCCTGAATCGCTTCAAGAGTCTGGAAGTGATCGATCAGTTTTTCCCAGGTCCTCAAACCCGCGCCTTCGATGCCAAGCCCATTGAGGAACTTCGCCAAGGGTACAGTTTTGCTCGCTTGAATATTCTTGTGGAGTTTTTCCGCCATTTTATCTTTGGTCGAAGGCAGCTTTAAAAAGTCTCCGACTTCTATCTTATAGAGGTCGATAACGGATTCGACGAGACCCATCTGAATCATCTGATCGAGACGTTTCTCACTGATATCTTCGATCTCAACGGCCTTCATCCAGTTCAGGATGAATCCCGAGCGCTGCGCCGGACACTCATCGGAGTTTTCACACTTCAAACGAACGCCATCAAAGATCAGCTCTGTGCCGCAGGAAGGGCACTTTTCAGGCCACTTGTATTCGCCCTTGGCGCTTTCGATGACCTGCATGAACTTTGGAATCACTTC
>SEDW01000006.1 GCA_004193325.1 Pseudomonadota bacterium
GA
Organism: Pseudomonadota bacterium; assembly: GCA_004193325.1. Classification (GTDB taxonomy): domain Bacteria; phylum Bdellovibrionota_B; class Oligoflexia; order Oligoflexales; family Oligoflexaceae; genus Oligoflexus. The sequence continues at coordinate 3 of SEDW01000006.1, forward strand.
CGACAAAGAATTCGTCGATGCCGAGCCACGCCTTCGCCAGGAAGCTGATGCTCAGAAAGCCTCCCCTGCTTCTGCTTCCACTCCGGCAGCTGCGACAGCGAAAGCAGACGCTCCTGCTAAAGCTCAGCCTTCGGTAACGCCTCCAAAAGAAGCGGTTGAAGCAAAGCCGGCTAAGAAAGAACCGAAGAAGAAAGTTTATAAAAACGACGCTGACGAGATCGATGATCTTGAAAAGCAACTTCAGTAAGAGAGGGGAACGAACATGAGATTTTTAGTACCCATCGCCTTGGCGCTCTTGGCATTGAGTCAGTCTCCAGCCGCTCACGCCGCTGGTAAGGAAGGGGAGCCTCAGCTCCACACGACCATGGACTTTGACTCGACGATGATCGACGGCAAGATGAAAGCACCCTCGGGCTTTTTTCTGCAGGGCCGAAACAAACAAAGCCTTACCAACCTGGTAAAGCTTCGTTCAAACTTCAAGCCTCAGCTCAAAGACTCTAAGGCTGCTGTGAAGTCACTCGTTAAATAAGTTAAATCGAATCCTGAGCCCATTGCCCGATCGGCAGTGGGCTTTTTCACGTTTACCGTCTCAAAGCCCGTTCAGGCCCTTCATGAGCCTCTGGAGAGCGCGGCCGTAAGCAACCTGATTACTGGCCCGACCACTGTGCTTGCCATCACTGACACGCAGCTTGCCCTTGCTCCAGACACCTTTGATCATGGTCGTCTCCGGGGCGAAGACCATGATCGACAGAAGATTATCCAAAGACCTTTCCATGAGGCGGTCATGATGTGGATCGATCATGAGACCTTCGAAATAAGTTCCTTTGCGAAAGCTCCCGACCTCATGCCCAACTGCCATCTGCCCGCTCGACAGAACGCGATCGTAGAGAATTTTGCCGGAATCGAGCTGACCTTCCTGACAAAAGACATTTCGTTTGCGTTCGAGGAAGCGCTGCGTAAGCTCCGGCATAGCCATCTCAATAAAGGGATTGAGATTGACCTGAGAATCGGAGCCGATGCACCAGGACCCGCCGGCTTTTTGAAAATCAGAAATGGGGAAAATCCCATCACCAAGGTTTGCTTCGGTTGACGGGCAAAGCACAACCGTCGCTCCCGACTTCACAAGCTTTCGGCTTTCCTCTTCCGAAATATGCGTGGCGTGGACAAGATTGTGCCTTTTACTCAGAGGAATATTATCGTAGAGCCAATCGATCGGCCTCACGCCATAGGCTTCGACGAAGGACCGCACATCTTCAGTCTGTTCCGAAGCGTGCAAATGCGCGGGCCCTTTGGTCCAGGGCGTGCTTAGAATCGTTTTGATATCTTCGAGTGGCGCCGCCCGCATTGAATGCACACCATAGCCAACGAGAACATCCGGATAGCTGGCTTTGACGATGCTAACCGTCTGCTCCACAAAGGAGAGATAGAGGTCGGCAGCGCTGAAATGAAAGCGTCTTTGCTGCGGTTTGATCGGCACGTTCGGAGCGGCCTGATTATAATAGACGGGCACGAGCGTAAGGAGGATACCCGCGCGCTCCGCGGCTTCCATGATCACTTCCGCAATCTGGGTGGGACGAGGATGGGTCTTGCCCGTCAGGTCATGATGCAGATAGTGAAACTCGGCAACCGACGTATAACCCTGCTCCAAAAGATTCATATAGAGCTGAGTCGTCACGGCCAGAAGTTCATCGAGCTGAATATCATTGGCAAGCTGATACATCTGCTCGCGCCAGAACCAGAAGTCATCCTTCTCCCGCCCTTCGATCACGCGCTCAGAAAGCCCCGACATCACGTACTGAAAGGAATGCGAGTGACCATTGGGAATACCGGGCATGAGATAGACATCATGTTCCTCAATCGTTCCCTTGAGTTCAGTCTCACTCGTCTTGACTATTTTACCCTTGGCATCGAGCTGCAGATAAAACGGGCTTTTCCAGGCACCATCGTGATAGGCGGCTCTAAACTTTAAGATTTTCATAGGCTCGCCATGCCTTTCGCCAGAGAAAGAAGAGTCTTCTCGAGCACAGGTTTCAATCGATCCGTTTTCGCTTTATCAAGCATGCCGTCCGTCATGTAAATGTCCTGCGACATCTCAAGCTGCATTGCATAAACTCCTGGAGCTGAGCGGCCGTGAAAGCGGGTGAAGCCGCCTGAATCGATTGCACGTGCCGCTTGATCGAGTGCGCATCCCAGAGAAGCACGCGACCAAACTTAGCGAGGGCAAGGTCGATCTGCTGATGCAGCTCTTCGTAGTAAGGCCGGTAGTAGAGGTCGATGCGTTTTTGTTTCTCCGCATCATCCAGTACGTAACCTTCCTTATACAGGGGCACGCCCTCAAAGCTCGTCGTTGGCACAAATTCAGTCTGACGACGTGCATCGGTATAGAGCGAAGGGCCTTCGACGGGACGATTGAGATCGATCACGTAGCGGCTATAACGGGCTTTGATGAGATGAGCGCCAATCGCACTTGAGAAGTCATAGAGTTGATCCACGAACCAGTCGGTGTCGGGGAGCTGCATCGCGATATCGGGATTCAGAGCGTCCCTTACATGCAAAGGAAGTTCGGTTCCCACATGCGGTGCACTGATGATGATTGGAATTTGCCAGTCGGCAGGTGCGAAGGTTTCATAGGCTAGCGTCATGATATAAGCCCCTCTTAGACAGTCTGTAGTCGGGACTATCTTAGCGAAGAGGCCAAAACAAGGCGAAACAATAAGCAGCGGGACGAGGAGAATTACATGGGAATTGTCATGTTATTTTCGAGTTCTGCCTTGGATAGAACGAATGCGGATTCAATTTCGCTGAGAAGCTGGCTCATCGTATCAAGGCTGCCTGAGCGGCCCAGAGTCTCGAGGCTTTCAGCCAATTTCATAACGCGAATGGCTCCGAGGTTTCCGGCAGTTCCTTTGAGTGTGTGGGCACTCTTTGAGACGGCTACGGGATCGCCCTTGGCGTTGGCGTCGACCATTTCACCGATGAGAATAGGCACACGACTAAAAAAGAGCTCAACGAGATCCCTGAAGAAGCCATCGGCATCTCCAGGCTCAGCGAGCTCTTTAACAGCGTCTAATTTTTCGTGATCGATCAACGGGACCTGGTCGGCCGAAATGTCGCCACCTATCATGATCCCTCCTAAAACGTGTTACGAAGCAGCATCCAACTCCTGGTACTCTTGACCAAGATCTTTCAAATAGAATCCTACACCGTATTTAGTCTCAATCACAACAGCACTTGATACATCGCGGAGCAACTGACGAACGGCGTGCAGTTTGCGATGGAGTGCGTTGTCCGTCACTTTGATTTGGCCCCAGCAGCGCATTTTCAAACCGTCTTTTTCAACGATTGAACCTTCGGTGTTAGCCAAGCACGCGAGGAGATTGATTTCTATTGGCGAAGCGAAGCGCTTACCAAGAGGACCCTCGACGGTGCGATGAGCGGAATCGATGGTGATGTCACCAAAAACGACAACTTCTTTGGCAGCTTTTTGAGCAGCGTCGTTGATTCTCAATTTAAATCGGGCATTTACTTCATCAGGAATGAGGGGCTTGCGAATAAAATCATCAGCGCCTGAATTAAGGGCACGCACGATGGTAATTTCGGTCGGTGTATCGGTAACCACCATGATGGGGCAGAAGGGCCAAGCCTGACGGATGCTTGGGATAATATCGAGGCCGGACTTATTCCCTGCAAAATCGATATCCACAAACACGGCGATCGGGTGCAGTTCCTCGAGACGGGACAATAGCTCTTCTGAGCTACGGATACCCACAGTACGGACCTTGGTGGACCGTTCTATTATCTGATGAACCAACTGATCGTCATCAAGTGTGACAGTGTAGGCATCGCCTGGAAGACCTTTCATGATCGAATCCTTACTTAGACGTTAAAACTCAAGCTAGGTTCTAGATCGGTGAAAGGCCGGCAATTTTTAACCTGGGTCATAACTTTCTTGCCTAGCCGCTCCTGACTAAAGTCACAAGGCGATGAAACTCCAGAAGAATCACCTCTGAGAAAAAAATGCCTCGGTAAGCATTGCCGAGTCTATTTCAGCCGAGCCGTCAGGATCGAAAAACGAACTCCAAAGATTTCCCTTAAATATCATATAGATAAACTAAATACCTAATATCATTGGCCTTGAAATAGATTCTTACCAATGCCTCAAATTGGCATGTCGATTGCATCGTATTACGCAGATGTCCTCTTCTCCCTGTTGTTGTTCCAAGCTGTTGTTGAGGTTGCCCATGTTGAATCAGTTGTCCCGTCTGCTCGTTTTGGTTACTTGTTTCTCATTCGTTGCCTGTAAGGAGTACAAAGTAAAGGAAGTTAAAGACTTCCGCCTCTATGTGAATAGCGAAGATCCAGAACTTAAAGCTGCGATCAAAGAACTCGCTGCTCAATACAATCAAGACGTCGGTGCTAACGCTTTGACAGTTGTAAGCTCTAAAGACGAAGCCAACTCCAACATCAGCTTTGTAGAAAACCTGGCTGATGACGGTGGATCGAAGTTAGGTCTTGGTCAGTGGATCACCACAGAACAAGAAAAAAATAACTTCAAAGGCTACAGTGCTGAGAAACAAGTCACTGTTTACCATTCGATGGCTCTTGAATTTGATGCTGCGAATTTTGAAGGCAAGCTTAAAGGCTTGAAGGACAAGACTTCAGATGAATACAAACATCTTTACCACTTGTTCTGTCATGAAGTTGGTCACGGCATGCAATTGAATCATAGCGATGACAAAGCGAACGTTATGTACAAAAGCATTCCTGATCATTACAGCCGTACTATCGATTTCAAAGGCTACTTTCAATATGTTCGTAGCTACTTGAAAATCTCTGCTCCGGTTGGTCCTTCGTCAGTTTTGATCTAAGTACTCATTAGAGAAAAGTTCGTAAAGAACGCCACTTGAAAACCCGATGGGTTCTCAGTAGGCGTTCTTTCCTCGTAGGACCTCATCGATCGTCATGAATAAAATCTTGATGTCGAGCCAGAGCGACCAATTTTGAATGTAGTAAAGATCGCATTCGATTCGTTTTTCAATGCTTGTGCTGCCGCGCCAGCCATTGACCTGAGCCCAGCCTGTCATCCCCGTTTTCACCTTGTGTCTAAGCATGTAACCCGAGATTTCCTGGCGAAACTGTTTGACGAAGACGGGACGTTCCGGACGCGGACCGACCAGACTCATATCACCCATCAGAACATTAATGAACTGAGGCAATTCATCAAGACTTGTGCGGCGAATAAAGTTGCCAACAGGTGTTGCGCGATTGTCCCCGGCCTGAGCCCAAACCGCTCCTGTATGCTTTTCAACATCGACCGGCATCGAACGAAATTTTAAACACTGAAATGACGAGCCGTCGAGACCCATACGTTCCTGTTGATAAAACACCGGGCCCTTTGATGTGAACCTAATCATCACTGCCACAGCGATCATGATTGGACTAAAGATAATCAGTGCAACTGCAGCTCCCAACATATCCATCAGGCGTTTGGCGAGCAGATTCGATCCAGCCAGCGGACTCTCATGTACGCTGATCAAAGGCAAACCCTCGATCAGTTCAATCCCGGGATTAAGTTTGGTGAAACGTGCGATATCAGGCAAGATTTTGATCTCGGCAACCTGATGCGAAATCGCCTCGAGATGGCTATCAATAAAGCCGGAATAATTTTGCGGCAAAGCAACAAGAAGTGAATGGGTAGGATTATCGAGAAAGAATTGTGTCCAATCATTCGGCTCTTCGAGAACGATGAGCTCCCTCTCATGACTGATGTACAAATCCTGAGTTTTGTCGTCTTCTCCCGGCAAAACCACAGCGGGTTTGATCAAAGGATCCATTCCACGCAAAACAGTAAGTGCCTGCAAAAGTCCATAACCCCTCGCGATAATCAAGAGCTGCCGGGGATCCTGCTTGTTTTGATACCAGCGGTAGCCAACGCGCACGAGATAACGGCCAACTAAAATAGAGATAGGCTGAAGCACACCAAAGAGAATGAGGGTGATTCGCGAGTAGCGATACTCTTCATAAAAATAGGTGAAAGAGATAAGCAGCAAAAGAGCAATGGCTGAGGTCGGAATCAGATCGAAGGCTTCGATCAATGGACTCGAATGCCGGCCGCTACGCTTGATCAAGCCCGTGGCGAGTGCAGTAAATATCCATATTACCAGCACAAAAGGAATGATTTTGAGATAGAGCCCGATGGCAGGAATACCCAGCGGCGCGTGCAGAGTGGTATGAAATCGAAGGACATAAGCCAGGCCCCAGGCAACTGCGGCCATCACGAGATCGGAGACGATAATCAATACTGACAACGACTGAGAATTTCGAGGACTCATCAATTCAAACCTTCCAAGGCATTTAACTCTCGGCGAATATTTTCCAAAAAGGCTTTTTTGGAGAATTTTTTAGCAAAAGCTTCCAGCTTATTCGCATCAAAACGGTTGTTATCGAAATCTCTGATCACGGCTTTAATTGAATCAACTGTCTGCTCTTTGAAAAAGAGTCCGGTATGACCTTCCTCAACAAAGTCAAGTGCGCCGCCAGCTTTTAAAGCGATGAGAGGCGTGCCGGAGGCAAGCGCTTCAATAGCTGTAATGCCAAAATCCTCGATCTGAGGAAAGAGCAGCGCCTTAGCACCCTGAAATAACTTCACCCATTCGTCGGCATTCGGCTGAATGACAAATTCTGTGTTTTTTCCAGCGAGTTTTCTCAATCTTTTTTCGTCGGGGCCAGACCCCACAACTTTGAGTGTCACACCCAAAGCCTCACAAGCGGCAATCGCAATGTCGAATCGTTTGTAAGAAACGAAAGCCCCGGCAACTAGAAAGTAATTGCCTTTGCTTAGGCCTTTTTCCGCTCGAAAAAAACGTTCAAGTTCTACGGGTGGATGGATGACAGAAGACTTCCGCGCATAGTAACGCGAGAGACGTTGAGCCACGAAAGAACTGTTGGCAATGAATTGGTCCACACCATTGTTAGAACTTACGTCCCACATTCTAAGACGCTGACTTAGAAGATGAATCAAAAACTCTTTCGGGGAAAAGCTACGTTTTCTATCCAAATAATGCTGTCTCTGATCCCATATATAGCGCATGGGCGAGTGAATATAACAAAGATGTTTGGCATGCGGAGCGACCATCACGCCTTTGGCAACACAAGAACTCGTGCTGATTACGAGATCATAGTCTTCAAGGGGTAGCGACTCGATTGCGGCAGGCAAGAGAGGAAGCAACGCTTTTCTGAGTACCTTCAAGCGATTAAGCCATTTCGGAGCGTAAACAGTCCGCTTTCGAATGCTCTCAGGCATCATTGAGGGTGAATAGAATAGCGTATATATGGGAGCCTCCGGATACAGCTCCAGCAGAGCCTCCAGGACTTTTTCACCGCCTCTATATGTCACTAGCCAATCATGAACGTACGCTACGCGCATGAATGCCCCTCCCTTCTGATCGAACTTTAGAAGAACATAAAATTATGCGCTTCGACTCCGAAAAACTCAGCAAAAAACGTGCGTCCCATCCGTAAGATACGTCTCTTCACCGGATTTTTTGAACCCATCAGAAAGACCGGGTCCCTTGCGGATTCTCTTAAGCGTCTGTTAAGATAATTTATGAAGACCCCAAGCAATCAGTGTTTCAAGACCGAAGCAGCCATCAAATAGGATGGCTCTCGCCAATAGTTCTATGAGCATAGTGTTCATCCCGGCAAATCCGCTCTGAAGACACCCCGTCTAATAGAGAACTGAGGAGGCAACGACTTCTCCATGAATCAGCGCAATGTCTTTGATGGCAGCCTGACATCCGAACTTGATCCTTCAGGGATCGAACGCAGTTCACTATTCGCGGGAGGTTCCTTGCGTCAGGTCTTTAGCGAAATCGTTGGCAAGAGTGAGGCTATGGAAGCCGTTCTCCAAACCGTGGGGAAAATCGCTCGGTCCGACGCTCCAGTACTGATCCGTGGTGAAAGCGGCACTGGTAAAGAGCTCATAGCCAAAGCTCTGCATCGAATGTCCGGTCGTGCCAGTAAGCGTCTCATATCGATAAACTGTTCAGCCATTCCGGAAAACCTACTGGAATCCGAGCTATTTGGCTACGTTAAGGGCGCCTTTACCGGTGCTGATAAAACGCGCAAAGGCTATTTTGAAGAAGCCAATGGCGGGACACTATTCCTCGATGAAATCGGGGATATGGCCCTCACGCTTCAGGCCAAGCTCCTTCGCGTCCTGCAGGAAAAACAGTTTGTACCCATCGGCTCTACCGAACCTCGCTTTGCCGATGTACGCATTATCACAGCGACGAACGTCGACCTTGATGAAGCGGTAGGCAAACAAAAGTTCCGGAACGATCTCTACTATCGTCTGAACGTCCTGCCGATCGTCCTGCCCCCTCTCCGAGAGCGCGTAGGCGACGTCAGACTCCTTTTAGATCACACTTTGAATCTGTTTAACCAGACTCACTCTTTGATCAATCCCTGCTACTTCTCGAGCGATGCATACAACTGCCTCGAACGCTACAACTGGCCGGGCAACGTTCGCGAACTGATCAACCTCATCGAGCGCCTCGTCGTCATGAGCGGCGGCGGTGAAATCTCGACCTTGGCTCTGCCGATCGAGTTCCGTCAGGCCAAAGCCGGCGCTACTGCGAAAGCGGTCGAACCGAGCTTTTTCTACTCGGAAACACCAGCAAGCATCCCTGATCCAATGTCAGTGGAACTGCTCCCCGCTCAAGGCCTCAATCTTGAGACCTACATCGAGCAACTCGAGAACACGCTCATCATGCAAGCGCTTGAACGGACCGGAAATAATAAAAACCAAGCGGCAAAGCTGCTTGGTTTGAATCGAACAACTCTGGTCGAACGCATTAAGAAGAGAAAACTCGTACCTCTCAACGCGCCTTCCAAAGAACTGTGAACAGCATGCTGGTCATTAGACCGTCATGACTTCTTTTTCTTTCTTAGCCATCTTATCGTCGAGGACCTTGATAAACGAATCGGTGATTTTCTGAACTTCATCCTGTGTTCGTTTGCTTTCGTCCTCGGTGATGACTTTGTCTTTCTCTTCCTTCTTCACTTCTTCATTGATATCGCGGCGAATGTGACGAATAGACACTTTCGCGTCCTCACCCATTTTTTTCAGCTGCTTGACGATATCCTTACGACGCTCTTCGTTGAGTTGAGGAATCGGCACGCGAACCACAACACCATCAGAGTTCGGCTGAAGGCCAAGATCGGCTTTCATAATCGAACGCTCAATCTCCTGAATCAATTTCTTCTCAAAAGGAGAAATCAGGATGGTTCGCGCGTCCGGAGTGGAAAGCGTTGCGACTTGATTCAAAGGACTTGGTGTCCCGTAGTAGTCGACTTTAACGTTATCGAGAATACTGATCGATGCGCGGCCGGTACGAATCTTTGTCAGATCCTTATCGAAGCCCGCGATACGAGCGTTCATTTCATCTTTGCATTTATTTATAAGCGCAGTCATGTCATCACCTCATCAACACTGCTTTTCAACTTCAATTAACGGACCAGAGTGCCTTCGGCATCACCGGTGATCGCACGCATTACGCTGCCTTGATCACTCAGTTTGAAGACTCGAATTGGAATCGCGGATTCCATACACATCGTGATCGCGGTTGCGTCCATGACGTTGAGTTTTTTCGAGATCACGTCGAAGTAGGTCAGTTCCTTGAACTTCACCGCGTCCGGGAACTTTTCCGGATCACGATCGTAAATACCATCGACTTTCGTGGCTTTCAAGATAACGTCAGCACTCACTTCACGCGCACGCAAACTGGCGGCAGTGTCAGTCGTGAAGTAGGGGTTACCAGTACCACCGGCAAAGATAACCACGCGGCCTTTGGCGAGGTGCTTAATCGCTTTGCGGCGAATGTAAGGCTCAGCCAACTCAGCCATGTGGATTGCCGTCATCACGCGACTGTAGACGTTGTATTTGGCTTCGAGGATGCCCTGCAGCGCGAGACTGTTGATCACAGTCGCCAGCATACCCATGTAGTCGGCATTCGCACGGTCCATGTCCCAGCCGGCAGCACGAGCGCCTCGCCAGATGTTGCCGCCACCGATTACGATTGCGACTTCAACACCTGTCTTCTGAACTTCAGCTATCTCGCGCGCAACTGATTGAAGAGCTGTGCCTTCAATACCAAATCCGCGTTCCCCGCCAAGCATCTCGCCAGATAGCTTAAGCATGATTCTTTTGTACTTCAGTTCACTCATTTATTGCCTCGTCACAAAGACTGCTGCCGTTGGTCGTGTCTTATCCACGAAAGTATACATAAAAATGGCCCCGAAGATAACTTCGGGGCCACTTTGTTTTCATTAACGAAGAACTGCGGCAACTTCGTCAGCGAAGTTTTCTTTTTTCTTCTCGATGCCTTCACCGAGTTTGAAAAGTTGGAACGCTGTAAGTTGTGCGCCTTTGCCTTTTTCAGCAACGACTTGTTTGATCGACTGGCCTGGATCTTTAACAAATCCCTGCTCGATCAAAACGATTTCTTTGTAGAACTTGTTGACTTGGCCAACAAGAATTTTTTCCCACATGTTCTCAGGCTTGCCTTGCTCGAGAAGAGCTTTGCGGCCGAGTTCTTTTTCTGTCTCAATTTCAGAAGCATCAACTTCTTCGCTCTTGAGGTAGCGCGGGCCAGCAGCAGCTGCGTGCATTGCGAGATCGCGACCCAGTTCCTGAACTTCAGGACCTTCAGCGCCATCGAGAAGGATCAAGGAACCGATTTTACCACCCATGTGGGTGTAACCAGCCACTGTGCCTTTAGCCGATGAAAGGTAACCCAAACGACGAACTTTCATGTTCTCGCCAAGTTTCGCGATCAATGTCGTCATGCGGCCTTCAACAGTTTCGCCGTCAGCAAGCTTCAAAGATTTGAGAGCATCGACGTCGGAAACTTTTTGAGCGAGTGCGAGCTTAGCAACGTCGTCAGCAAATTTCATGAAGTCTTCATTTTTACTTACGAAGTCAGTTTCGCAGTTGAATTCAACTACAACACCGCTTTTGTTGTCAGCAGCGATAGCTACTTTCACGATGCCTTCAGCAGCAACGCGATCAGCTTTTTTCGCAGCGCGTGACAGTCCACGCTCACGCAACCAGAGGACAGCTTTGTCCAAGTCGCCAGCGTTTTCTTCAAGAGCTTTTTTACATTCCATCATGCCAACGCCAGTTTTCTCGCGTAGCTCTTTAACCATACCTGCTGTAATTGTCACGATAATCCTCCTGGATCAAAGCATAGAAGCCGTATCAAACTGCGATCTCTTTATTTCGAGGGCTTTTGAACGGCTTCTGTATTTAAAAAAAGTCTTATTCGATTCGTTAGAACAGAAAGGCTAATCGAAATTAGCCTCTCTTATCAATTAACGTTTTTCAATAATTGTCTGGTTGCCTTTGTCGTCGCGGAAGCTGCCTTCTTTGACTTGAACGATGCGATCAACCGGCTTCTCGTCAGAGTCGCTGTTACGAGCGCTTTTCGAACGCATTTTGCCTTCGGCACAAGCCTGAGCAGATGTTGCGATGAAGAGTTCAAGCGAACGTAGGCTGTCGTCGTTACCTGGGATTGGGTAGTCGATCAATGTAGGATCAGCGTTGGTGTCGGCGATAGCTACAACTGGGATTCCAAGGCGTTTTGCTTCGAGAATCGCGATTGTTTCTTTGTGCGCGTCAACGATGAAGATTGCCGAAGGAAGACCTGGCATATCTTTGATACCGCCGAGAACGAGATCAAGCTTCTCGCGTTCGCGTGTAAGGTTAAGAACTTCTTTTTTAGTCAATTTCGCGAATGTTCCGTCAGCAGCCATCTTTTCGATTTTGCGCAAACGGTGGATCGATTGACGAATAGTTTGGAAGTTTGTGAGTGTTCCACCCAACCAGCGGTGGTTGATGAAGTACTGACCAGTACGACGAGCTTCGTCTTGAACGAGGTCGCGTGCGAGGCGCTTTGTACCAACGAAAAGGACATGGCCGCCTTTAGCTGTAGTCGCTTCGAGGAAGTCAGTTGCCTTTTGGAACATCTTGACTGTTTTTTGGAGATCGATGATGTGGATGCCGTTACGTTGGCCGAAAATGTATTGGCCCATTTTTGGGTTCCAACGACGAGTTTGGTGACCGTAGTGGACGCCGGCTTCGAGTAACTGCTTCATGTTGACGGTAACAGACATTATAAAACCCCTTGAAGGTTGTACTTCGAGAGCGGGTGCAAACTTAATCACTTGATTTCGTTTGACTGACAGCCGATGGCTGACCTTCGAATCCCACTCTCTGTTTAATAGAGACAGCTTTGAAAAAGCCGACAGGACTTTATCGCCGAAAGACCAGAAGAACAAGCCTAATAGATCAAGCGTCTGGCAATTTCAGGTTTTTTAATGCGGCAAATGGGTTCATTTCGACATCGTTCTTGTCTTTGTAGACCACAGCTGTGTCAACATCTGCATGACAGATGCGGCAAGACTTTCCATCTTTATCTGTAAGTATGAGACGAGTGGGAAGAGCGGTCTGAACAATGTCATTAATAACCATCTCAACATCGATCTCTGCGCTATGATCAAGATAGTAGGTGTCGATGTCCTGAGAATCGATTTCGCGCTCGATCTCCTCATCACCTTCCTCGTCTTCGAAATCGAATCCGGCTTCTGCCGCTTCGCGATCGATGAAACGAACGTTGATCTCTTTATCGATAGGCCATGGGATTTCCCTGTCGCAGCGACTGCAGCCGACAAGGGGCACATAATCAACTTTTCCGACTACTGTGAAAACGCCATATTCCTCGGGGGAAACCTTGATTTGACCTTTGAGGCCAAAACCCTCGCTACCGAGGAAGGTGCTATAGATCTCGTTCAACCAGGGCTCGGTGCCTTGGATGTCGATGGTTTTGGGCTCGCGCATGTCCTTGACTGAGACTTTCATACCTAACTCCACTAACGTAAACGACGGACCCCCTCCTTCTACTCTTGGTCGGAATGTCTTGCAAGTCTTTGTGAACACTGGGTTCTTTAAGGCCTTTCGATAAAAGAGTGTAGTGATTTCAGGTTCTTGCAATAAATCCTTACACTTTTTATGCAGAGGTCCGATGACGAGAACGAGCAAAAGCGGATCATATAATAGGGACGGGACCAATAGTCTCATGACCAAGCGCTGGAATGTACATCACGGCAACGAAAATCTCGGCTTAAAGACAGCCAAAGAGATTCGTGAAGCCTTGCGTAAAGGGACTTTGGATCCCTTCGACAAGGTGTCGGCCGAGGGTTCGAACATTCGCGAGGATCTGATCGAAGTTGACGAAATTTTTAAAGAAACGCAGGAAGACGAGGAATATACCTCGGTTCAACAGATCATGCCGACCGCGGACATGACCGCTGTTGCCTCCCGCGCCAAGCATCAGCAGCAGCAACAAGCCCAGCCCCGGGAAGCCTCGCCCTCGGCCAAACTTAAGGACCCGATCCCTCGCGGACCGGATCCGCTGCAGCCTCGTACCAATGCACCTCCGCCTGCTGCGGTCGCTTCGCCTTCGTGGCGAACCGATTCGAATCAGGCCTTCAAGGATGCAGGCGATTCCAAAGATTCAAAATCGACTCAAAAACGTTACTATCTGATCGATAAGAGCAAGATCCTTGGACCACTCAGTGGCCTTGAAATCCAGTCTCTTTTCAATCGCGGTCTCTTGAATCAAAAGGTCAAAGTGCAAAGGATCGGCGGAACCCGCTCGATCCCCGTTGCCCAGTTCATTTCGAGTTATTCTGAAGACCGTCTCAAAGAACTTACTGATGAAGGCAAGCTCAACCAAAAGGTCAGCAGTCCCTCCTCGAAAGTTCTGAACGAACTGGCTCGGGTGGCCAACGCGCAAAAAATCGCGAAGACCCGCAAAAACAAGACTTATCTCATCATACTGATCGCAGGCCTGGTGCTCGGTGCCCTGGTCTTTATCATCTTCGACAGCAGTCAGCCGTCCTCCTCATCCAAACGTTCCGAAGCTAGAGAAGAGCGTGAGAAGAGCGGCGGCAATCGGCCTAAACTTCTACAAAAATCGCAAAATGATCGGGATGACGAAGAAGAGGAAGAAGAACGAAGGCCGACTCGTCAGCCTCGGCCCCAGGTTCCTGTCAAGCAGGTTACCCGTCAGGCTCCTGCTCCCGAACCGAAACGCGAAGCACCCAAAGTCATTGCCAAGCCTACTCGCAAGGTAGCAGTCGCGGCCCCTGCGCCGACTCCAGCCCCCAAAGCTGCGCCGGCTAAAGTCGCGTCTCGTCCGACTCCTGCGCCAAGCCCAACTCCCGCTCCAGCCCCTACGCCGGCACCTGTGGCTGTGCCTAAAAAGGTGGAGAAGGACAGTCCTATCGCCCGCGCTATGAGTTCAAGCGGCCGGGGGATTCAAACCATAGGCCCTCTAAGCTTCTCTATGAGCTCCTTGGAATCCTGTCCTTCCAAATGTACACTCACTCTTCGCGACGCCTCAGGCGCCTCGATCAAAGCGGTATTCTTCAAAAGCGCCTACTTCGATCAACTCAAGAAATCGAGCGGCAATGTCTTTTTGACCGGAAATACTCGCAAGGAATCAGGCGAACTCACCATCTTTATCCAAGACGTTCGTTAAGCCAGACTAGACTCGAATTATGGCTGACTCCGCACTTGACCCGTTCTTCATGAAACGGTAATAGGGTAGGTTCTTAAATCGGAACGTAACATCGCCCCGCGATGATAAGGAGTTATTCATATGCCAGTACCAAAGAGACGCACGTCTGCCTCCAAACGTGATAAACGCCGTTCACACCACGCTATCAAATTGGGCGGACTCTCAGTTTGTTCAAACTGTAGCACCGTGAAACATCCTCACAGCATCTGCGAAGCTTGTGGACACTACCGCGGCAAGCAATGGCTTGAGCCAAAACAATCGAATAAAGTGGATGCCGGTTTCGCAACTGGAGAGTAATCCAATGCAAACGCTAGCCATGTTCCCTGGGCAAGGAAGCCAGTATGTGGGCATGGGGCAAAAGCTTTTAGAAGCTTTCCCCGCGACGAGAGCAACATTTGAAGAGGCAGAGGATGCTTCCAAGGTTGCTATTCGTCGTTTATGCCTCGAAGGCCCCGAAGACGAGCTAAAGCTCACCGCAAATACCCAGCCCTGTCTCCTCACAGTCAGCGTCGCCTATTGGCAAGTTCTCCGTGATGAACTCGGTCTTGATATTAAGCATTTTGCAGGGCACAGCCTTGGAGAATACTCAGCACTCGTTGCTGCCGGTAAACTCGATCTCGGTCGCGCCGCATTTCTCGTAAGACAACGTGGTGAAGCCATGCAACGAGCCGTTCCTGCCGGGATCGGATCGATGGCTGCTATCATGAAGATGCCGACCGATACTCTCGAGGCTCTTTGTCTCAAGCATTCCAGCAACAATCAAAGCGTCGAACTCGCGAACTACAACAGTGACGCTCAACTTGTCGTTGCCGGGCACAAGGAAGCTGTAAAAGCCCTTTGCGCGGAAGCCTCGACACTTGGCGCCCGTTGTATTGAATTGCCAGTGAGTGCCCCTTTTCATTCGAGCCTCATGCACCCTGCACGAAGCTACATGGAACCTCTTTTAAACGAGAGCACCTTCCATTCGAATGAGAACGTCGTTATCCCGAACATCACGGCTTTCGATACCAAAGATTACGTGGCTCAGTTTTTGATCGAACAGATCGATGGCCCGGTTCGTTGGATTCAATCGATCGCCACCGCGCAAAGTCTCGGTCTGACCCGTTTCATTGAAATCGGTCCGGGCAAAGTCCTGAGCGGTCTCGTCAAACGCATCGTTCCCAAAGATGGGTTCGAAGTCATGGCGACCGATGACATCGAGGAAGCGATCGCAAGTCTTAAGCTCAACCCTTAAGAGTTATATTAAAGATTCAAACGCAAAAAGCCGCTTCGTCACTGAAGCGGCTTTTTGCTATTTCGATTGGAAGAATGAGGCTTCTTTCGAAGCCTCACTTCTCATTAGGTCAGGCTATTCGCCACGATCTCGGCAATGTCTTTGACATTGACGGTCGCTTCTTTGCCTTGCGATTTAATACCATCGTTCATCATCGTCATACAGAATGGGCAAGCCGTTGCAATCGTCGTCGCACCGGTTGCGATCGCTTCTTTTGCACGGTTTTCGTTCACGCGCTCGCCGATAGTCTCTTCGAGCCACATACGACCACCACCAGCACCGCAGCAGAAGCCTTTTTCCTTGTTACGCGGCATCTCTGTGAGCTTGACACCAGGAACGTGAAGAAGCGACTTACGCGGCTCCTCGTAGACCTGGTTATGGCGACCGAGGTAACAAGAGTCATGGAAGGTAACATCTTGAACCGCAGATTCTGCCGGAACTTCCGTCGACTTCACGCGGCCTGTTTTAACGAGGTCGGCAATGAGCTCACTGTGGTGAATAACTTCGGCTTTGAATCCAAAGTCAGGGTATTCGTTTTTAATCGTGTTAAAGCAGTGCGGGCAGCCGGTAACGATCTTTTTGACGTTATACTTCTGCATCGTGCCGATGTTCTCTTGGATCTGCGCATCAGCCAGGTATTCGTTACCAAGGCGGCGGGCCGTATCCCCGTTACAACGTTCTTCAGTCCCAAGAATCGAGAAGCTGATGTCGGCTTTATTGAGAATCTTCGCGATCGACTTGGTAACGCCAGTGTAGCGGTCATCATAACTACCAGCACAGCCAACCCAGAAGAGATACTCAACATCGCTTTTTTGAGCCATTGTTGTAACAGGCAGATCCTTGGCCCAGTCCGCGCGGTTGGCTGGACTGAAAGCCCATGGGCTACCGTTGTTTTCAAGGTTACGGAAAACGGCTTGAGCTTCCTCAGGGAAAGCGCCTTCCGTCATGGTCAGGTAACGCCGCATGTCGACGATAGCTGGAATGTGTTCGATATAAAGAGGGCAGGCTTCCATACAGGCGCCGCAGGTTGTACACGACCAGAGTTCGTCCGGAGTCACGTAGCTGCCGCCGATAAGAGGGCGATGTTCCGCTTCAGGAGTCGTCGTATGGTTGATGAGCGAGTACTTGATATCATGCATGATCTTGCGAGGATCAAGAGGCTTGCCCGTAACGTTCGCCGGACAGACTTCGGTACAACGGCCGCACTCTACACAGGTGTACGAGTCGAGCAATTGTTTCCAGGTGAATTCTTCAGGCTTATGCACACCGAAAGATTCCGCGTTTTCGTCGAAGATCATAGGACGGAGACGACCGCGTTTGTGGTGGTTTCTAAAGAAAATGTTTGGCCATACCCAGATCAAATGCTGGTGCTTGGAGTAAGGCAGGAATGTCGTGAATCCGAAGAGAACAAAGCTATGAACCCAGAACATGCCCTTGTCGAACATCACCCAGTCGGTGACAGCGAAAGAGAACATCGAAGCCAGGGCATTGCCTACTGGAACGGCACTGGCAGGAACGAGACCAGCCTGAGCGCGTGATCCAACGAGAACAAGCGAAGTGAAGACGAGAGCGGCGATGAAGATAAGAACATACATCGCATCCACTCGAGACGCCTTTTCGAGACCCTGAAAACGCTTGGGAGGAAAGGTAAGGCGACGGACGATCGCAAAGATGATGGCAGCCAGAACGATAAAGTTACCGAAATCCTGCGACCAGAGGAATGCGTGATAGACCTTGGAATCTTCGCCAAGCAAATGACCCAGGTGCATGAAAGGGAAAATACCTGAGATCAGGAGTTCCGCTGTACCTAGCGAAACGATAATGAATCCCCAAAAAATGAAGGCATGCATGATGCCTGCGAGGGGATCACGAAACATCTTTTGCTGAATAAAGCCGAAACTAAAAAGTTCGGTCAATCGGCGCGGGATATTGGTGAGGCGGTTTTCCTCTTTGCCTTTTCCATATTCAAATCGGCGCCAGATTTTGAGAAGGTTCTTCCCAAAAAAGCCGAATGTGGCAACGACTAAGATAAAGTAGATAATGTTCGGTAAGTAGCTCACCTGCGTGCTCCCTTGACGTATGCTGTTTCCTAGGACGGGACTTCTACTGACGTGTTGATCAATGGTCCAAAATATAGAGAGCTTACGCGCTTGTCGAGGATGAAGCGTAAAAAATAGAAGGTTCTTTGCTTCATTATTGCGTGGCTTATGCGGCAGTTAAGGTGTTTCGCGCCGATCTTGTGCAGCAAAACGCCTTTTATCCTGAATTTTGAGACGACTAAAAGCTTTTTGAAAAGCATTCTCACTTTGGTAAGCCTGAATCATCATCCGGTGCGTTTCAAACTGAACACGTGCCTCCAGGCCTTCTCCAAGCACCGCGATATACTGGTCAAGCTTTGCAAGATAATCGGGATGAGTCAGAGCCTCCCGATCCCCTTGAGCCCCTTTATTCCCAGCAGATTTCTTAATGCTTCTTAGAACTTGAGGAAAGAGTTCCGCCAGACGCGCGGCCACCTGCAGACTCTGGCGACTCTGTTGAGCATGTCGCCTCGCCCGTTCGGCAAGTTCGTCTGGATGAAAATTGCGTTTTCTCTCTTGCTGCATCGGCTCTCCTGTACTAACTGATTCTAGTGCAAAATCCGCCTTTGAGCTAGACCCGATATCCAGTCAATTTGCTCTTAATCCCCTGTAAAACATCTAGAAAAAAAATGTTGATAGATTTAGTAGACATTTTATCTTAGAGTTGCGAAATGTATAGCTTTCCGCTAAACATTGGCTCGCTTGTTCGCATATTTAAGGAGACGGTTTGTGAATCTGACATCGCGCAGCCGTTATGCTCTGAAAATTATGCTGGATCTCGCGCACAGACGAGACGAACCGCTCGTCCGAAGGCTCGAAATCGCCTCTCGTCAAGGTATCCCCTCCAAGTATTTGGATCAGATCCTCATACGTCTGCGCCGTGCGGATTTAGTGGAGAGTGTGCGTGGCCGTACCGGTGGTTATCGCATCGGTCGTGAGATCAACCAAATCAGCGTTTGGGAAGTTTTTCGAGCGGTTGAAGACGGTATATATCCCGTGGAATGTGTCGACGAACATCACGGTTGTGAATTTATGCAAAGCTGTGCTGCGGTCGAACCCTGGCAAATCATCTTTGATGCCATGCGCAAGTGCCTCGAAAGCATGAGTCTTATGGACTTCGAGACTCGATTCGGTAACGGCCAGAAAAATACCCTCAGCGATGGGGTGCAGGAATGCCGACAAGGAAGAGAGCCTTTCCGTGCTCTAACGGAAGAACTCTCTAGCGGCCTGATCTAACTCTATAAAATCCCTGGAGCTAGTAATGATGACTGATAATGGAATCACCAACTCAATCGCGCAAAGCGAATATAAATTTGGATTCGTCAGCGATGTCGAAACTGAAGAGTTTCCGCGCGGCCTGAGCGAGGACATTGTCCGTCGCATTTCAGCGATCAAAAATGAGCCTGAGTTTGTCCTCGAGTTTCGTCTCAAGGCCTACCGTCACTGGCTTACTCTTAAAGAACCCAAATGGGCTCTCGTCAACTATCCAGAAATCGACTTTCAAGCGATCCAATACTATTCCGCGCCGAAAAACAAAGGCGACGGTCCTAAAAGTCTGTCGGACATCGATCCTGAACTTTTGGAGACCTTTAAACGACTTGGCATTCCGCTGGGTGAACAGCAACGTATTACAGGTGTTGCTGTCGACGTGGTCTTTGACTCCGTGTCCCTTGGTACGAGCCACCAGGCCGAACTCGACGAGCATGGCATCATCTTCTGTAGCCTTTCGGAAGCGATTCAAAAGCATCCTGAGCTCGTGAAGAAATACCTCGGCAAAGTCGTTCCCTATAAAGACAACTACTACGCGACGCTTAACTCAGCTGTCTTCACTGATGGCTCGTTCTGCTATATTCCCAAAGGCGTTCGTTGCCCTCTCGATCTCAGCACGTATTTCCGCATCAACGCAGCCGGCACCGGTCAGTTCGAAAGAACTCTTCTCATCGCCGATTCTGACTCCTATGTCAGCTATCTCGAGGGCTGCACAGCGCCTCAGCGTGACGAGAACCAACTGCATGCGGCCGTGGTTGAGCTCATCGCCATGGACAATGCCCAAATCAAATACTCCACCGTTCAAAACTGGTACGCGGGCAACGCGGAAGGCAAGGGCGGCATCTATAACTTCGTGACGAAACGTGGTCTTTGCCAAGGCAAAAACTCGCGCATCTCCTGGACTCAGGTTGAAGCTGGATCGTCTATCACCTGGAAATATCCAAGCTGTATCCTCCAGGGCGATGGTTCGCGCGGTGAGTTCTACTCAGTGGCGTTGACCAACAACAAGATGCAGGCCGACACCGGAACGAAGATGATTCACATCGGCAAGAACACGAGAAGCCGGATTATTTCCAAAGGCATTTCGGCTGAAGAGTCCTCGAACAGCTACCGTGGTCTCGTCAAGATCATGCCCTCGGCCGAAGGCGCAAGGAATCACTCACAGTGTGACTCTCTGCTAGTCGGCGACAAGTGTAGCGCCAATACCTATCCCTATATCGAAGTGAAGAATAATACGGCCGTCATCGAGCACGAGGCGACAACTTCGAAGATCAGCACCGAACAAATCTTCTACCTCAAATCTCGAGGACTGGAAGAGGAGCAGGCGATCGGTCTTCTTTTGAACGGCTTCTGCAAGGAAGTCTTCAAGGAGCTCCCGCTGGAGTTCTCAGTTGAAGCGGTAAAGCTTCTTGAAATGAAGCTCGAAGGCAGCGTCGGTTAAGTTAACAGTCAGTCAAGTCAGTCGGGAGATAGAATCCTTTATGCTACATATCGAAAATCTACATGTGCGCGTCGATGAAAAAGAAGTCCTCAAGGGCCTCAACCTTCATATCAAAGCCGGAGAAGTCCATGCAATCATGGGACCCAACGGTAGCGGTAAGAGCACACTTTCCAAAGTCATCGCGGGCCATCCTGAGTACACCGTGACCTCTGGCTCCATTACTTATGACGTCAACTTCAGACCCAAAGATATTCTCGCTATGGAACCGGATGAACGAGCGCGTAACGGCCTCTTCCTCGCCTTCCAATATCCAGTCGAGATCCCAGGTATTCCTAACGTTGAATTCCTTCGTGCGGCTTTCAACGCGGTTTGTAAACATCAGGGCGTTGACCCGATGGAAACGAAAGCTTTCGAAGCTTTCGTTCGCGAAAAAGCCAAGATGCTCGAAATCGATTCGAGTTTTCTCGACCGCGAACTCAACGTCGATCTATCGGGTGGCGAGAAGAAGAGAAACGAAATTCTTCAGATGGCCGTTCTCAACCCAAGACTCGCTCTTTTGGATGAAACCGATTCGGGCCTCGATGTCGATTCTCTCCGCATCGTTTCTGAAGGTGTGAACAAACTTAAGACGGAAGATAACGCGATCGTCATGATCACGCACTATCACCGTATTCTGAATTACATCAGACCTGATTATGTTCACGTTCTGGCCGAAGGCCGTATCGTTCGCTCGGGAGACGTATCACTTGCTCTTGAGATCGAAGAACGCGGTTACGACTGGCTCCTGAACTAAGAGGAAGTATTTGATGACGGCTCAATTTCATACAGCATTTCAAGACTTCGTAGCGGACGCTCAGTGGACTCCGGCTTGGCTCAAAGGCCTCAGACAGAGATCCTACGATCGTTTCGTGGAGCAGGGCCTACCGACCCGCCAGGACGAAAACTGGAAATATACCAGCACCCGCTCGCTCTCAGAAGCCAGCTTTGGTCTGAGTCGCAAGACCGAGATCAGCAATATCGTTGTGGATCGTCTTTCTGTGAAAGATTCGAGCCGCATCGTCTTTGTGAACGGCGCCTACAAGAGTGAACTCTCGATTCTCCCCGACGACATTGAAGTCTCGGCGCTGAATGATGTGCTCGATGATGATCAGGATTTGATTCAGCCGCTCTTCGATGAAGAAGGCGATAGCTTCACAGCTTTGAATCAGGCTTTCTTCTCGACCGGCGTCATGGTTCGGGTCAAGAAAAATTCAATCGTAAAAAAACCTCTGCAGCTTCTCTTCGTTCAATCGGTTGAAGATGCACCGTCGATGGTCAGCCCGCGTAATATCGTCTTCGTTGAAGGCGGCGCTCAGGTCAAGATCATCGAAAGTCACTTTGGACAGACGAAGAACTTTACCAACGCTGTGACCGATGTCTTTGTTAAAGATGCAGCACACTGCCAGTATATTCTCGAGCGCTCGATCGGCAACGAAACGCGTTACGTGAGCAAACATTGTTTTCACATCGGCCGTGATGCCCAGGTCGAGACCTTTAACCTGGCCCTCGGCGGACGCCTCAACCGCAGCCATCTCGAATTCCGCCTGAACGCCCCTGGCGCCTATGCGAAACTTGATGGTCTCTATATCGCTCGTGATGACAATCACATCGATAACGTAACTGAAGTCATGCACCTGTCCCATCACACCAATAGCGCTCAGCTCTATAAAGGTGTGTTGGAAGGCAAAAGCCGCGCAGTCTTCAACGGCCGAATCACAATCGTCAAAGACGCTCAGCAGGTCGATGCTCAGCAGCTTAATAAAAATCTCCTGATGAGTCCTGATGCTGAAGTCGACAGTCGGCCTCAACTTGCAATCGATGCCAACGATGTTAAATGCTCGCATGGGGCAACCATCGGGCAGATCGATGCTCAGGAACTCTTCTATCTTCAAAGCCGATGCATCTCCCGGGAAGACGCCAAGCGCATGCTTGCCACTGCCTTTATCGGGGACGTCGTGGGTCGTATCAGTGGCACTCATTTTACAAAACATGTGCAGGATGTTCTGCAAAGTTTTGGAGGCGCACGAAATTGAGCGAGTTAAACACAGCGAAGGAGTCCAAGATGGACGTTAAGATGATGGTGCAGCCTACGCCCAATCCTTATGCTAAAAAAATCATTGTGAATTACGACGTGAAAACGGTCGGCAAAATCACTTTCTCAAATCCCGAGGACTGTGCCCACATTCCTTTGGCAAAGGCCCTATTCGAGCTGAAGAGTGTCACTCAGGTCCACTTCTTCGAAAACGCGATTACGATCACCGTCGACGGCTCGATCTCCTGGGATGATGTCCTCGAAGAAGGGCGTCGTTTGATCAAAGCGCTCCTCCCTAATCACGAAGCCGAGTTTCTCTCTCCGGATGAGAAGCGCCGCACCGAGATGAGCCCAGAGCTTCAGCAGATCGAAGCGATACTCGACCGCACGATTCGCCCCGCCCTCCAGGGTGATGGTGGCGATCTCCAGGTCTTGAGCCTCGAAGGCAACTACCTGACGATTCGTTACGAAGGCGCCTGCGGCACCTGCCCAAGCAGTGTTACGGGTACGCTCTCGGCCATGCAGAATATTCTCAGAGCTGAGTTTAATCCTGAGATTGAGATTATTCCCCTGCAAGAGGAAGAGGCTGCGAACTAAGGTTTGCTACTCTTCAAATCAAAAAGCCTGTCGCTCTTTTTCGAGTGACAGGCTTTTTGTTTTGGGTGGAGTTAGATTGTCTTGGCTGCTTCGATGAGAGCGTCGATTGAGGCTTCGTCGCCACTCGAAATCATTAGCAAACGTTTAAAGAGGATTCCGAAGCTGGCGACCTGCCTAGCTTGATTGCCAGGCTGAAGCATCTTCTTGCCGATTTCGCTCTTGACGATATTGAGAAGAGCGCGAGTTCTAGCATCGGATTCTATTGCCTCCGGACCTTGAACATTAAAGCCAGTGAACGCTTCATAAAGATTGCGATAGATCGAGGGAACTTCTTCATTGCCCCCAAGACGGCTAGCGACATCACTCGTCCCTATATCGTAACTTGCATCTATTAAAACCGAGGCCATATACATGTAGGCTTCTGCTTCTCCAGCCTTGTTTGCGGCGTAGAGCTCATCAGCCACTTTTAAGCTAGAGTAGGATGCCTGATTAAAATACGAGACAATTGCTGATACCTGAGGCGCGCGCATGTTCTCGGTTAAGTTGCCGGCTACAGCGACCTGAATCTTGGTGAGGGAAATTAATTTAGTCGCGTAGGGATTGGAGCTGAGCGTCACGTAGCCGTAATTCAAAAGGTCACTTGCAAGGTCTTCACTCACAACAGTGCCGGTGAGCGCCCCGCCTGCTAATATGGTCGGAGTTATAGCTGGGTCGGGCGTGAGGGATCCGTCGGAACCTGAGGCGGAAGACATAGGCCCAGAAGCCGAAGAGTTATAACTGCCACTGCTACCAAGGCTACCCCCTGTGCTCGGCGAACTCATGCAAGAATATACCTTACAAGGATCGGTGTTGGCACCAGGAAGGTCCAGCACTGCCGCAACGGGACTATCGACATACTGATTGGCCATCAGCGACGATTGATCGATGAGGCTCATTACTGACTCCTTCACAGCCTCCTCTGTCGTCTCATAACCGAAAGCATAGATTGGTGTCGCATATTTTGTGCCGTCGTCTGCCACAGTCCAGATATTCACCGAACCCATATAATAGACGATCATACAGCCGTCGAATGAGTTGACCTTTTTACCAGCCGGGGTAGAGGGACACTGATCATACACATCAGGAACGCCATCGCCGTCTTTGTCATCTTTGCTACAACCATTGGCATCCACGTCTTTTATCGCGTCGAAATCAGTGTTAGGGCAACGATCTCCGAGCGCTCCAATACCATCTCCATCGGTATCGAATGGAACTGCGTCGGCAGCAAGTGAAGATGGATTTATTTTAACGCCACAGGATAAAAGCGTAGTGACGAGACAGATGCTTAGAAATGGGAGTGATCTTGAAACAAAGGAAAGCATCGAATAACTCACCGTCTAGGGTTAACTCGTGGACTTCTAAAATCTCAGGGAATTTGTCCTGGGAAAAAGCCTTAAGCTATCTAAAGCAATAAGGAAATGGAGTCAATCTGAACTCGTCCTTTTCCATAATCAAAACGTTTCCAACCGTTTAATCCGAGACAAATCGCCCTTGGTACTTTCTATCGAACTGAGTTATTCCGCGAGCTTTCGGTAGAAGAAATAAATGCCCGCATGGGTGAGGGTCAAAACGAGAGAACCCACAATCGCAGACAACCAACCCTCCACCTTGAAGCCATTGACGAGCTTGGCAGTGAGCTTGAGCATCGCTCCGTTCAGCACAAGCAGGAACAGCCCCAGCGTAACGATGGTCAGAGGAAGCGTAAGCACCCAGAGAATTCTCAAAAGAGTGGCATTGAGAGCGCCGAGAACAAAGGTCGCGAGAAACGCAGAGCCCACACCCTTGAGGCGAATTCCAGGCATGATTGCTGACATAAGACCAAGTGCCAAGGCACTCAAGGCCCAGGTTACGAGGAGCTGAATTACGTAGAGTTTGAGCATTAGAGGACGCCTCCGGTTTTGGGAATATTCGGCAGCAGTTTGGCGACCTGGTCGTCACTCAACTGAAGAAAAAGTATTTTACCGCGGGCGAGAACTTTTCCGGAAATATCTTCGATTGTGCCTTCTGTAAAAATCTTCCGGCCGTCTTTCGATACGATTTGGCCCTTTAAAACGAGCTCGACCTGAAGAGGCACGAAAGACACAAAATCAGTTTGCAGGTTGAGAGCGATCACCTGATTGCCGAAGACCCATGCGGTTCCGCCGAGCAATTCATCAAGAACCGCAGCCTGCGCTCCACCATGGGCAAAGCCAGGAGGTCCTTCCGCTGCCGGTCCAAACCAGACGCGACCCCAAAGAACCCCGTCTTCTTTGCCTTGGAAAAAGCGAACTCGAATTCGCTCACCTTTGGGATCGCCTGAAACAAAGGAGCGAACCCACGCGACGTAAGGCAAATCAATAGGCTGCCAGTCGGGACGTATTGCCTCGAGTTTTGTCTCATATTCCATGGATAACCCCCTGATAAACCGATCGGCTTGTCGAATCTCATTAAAACTCTCCCCTGAGAGCGGACTCAAAGCAAGGAAATTGCTGCTTCTTACGCCCAAAAAAAGACGCTGATGAGAAAGAACTTCTAACTAGCTGCCCCAGTCATTCTGTGTTAGATACTGGCAACGGATATCAAGGATTGATTTCGCTTCCCTTTAAGGAGCAAAGCAGTATGACGACCATTCTACGTAACGGTATAAATCTCTTTTTGTGTGTGACACTTTTTGCCTGCGGATCGCATACAAAAAGCAAAGATCCACTGCCGATAGCAGCGCCTCCAACTACAGGCGGCTCACTTGCTCCCACAGTCCTTGCCCCTATCACTCCCACGAATCCAACGACACCGAGTCAACCGACTGTCGTTACTGTTCCGACAACCAACGAACCCACGATACTGCCAACAGGCCCTATCGCATCTCTCGCGGCCATGGGCACGACCGATGGATTTGAAATCGGTACCTGGAACATCGAAAACTATCCGAAATCCACAGGCAGCAAAGCCATGGTATCCAGCATCCTCAATCAGCTCGACGTCGACGTCATGGCTGTTGAAGAGATCAGCAGCGAAGGCGCCTTCAAAGAACTCGTAGCTGAAATGCCAAAGTTCGCTGGCGTGCTCGCCGGTGAAGACAATGGCAAAGACGAAGCGCAAAACGTTGGCTTTATCTATCGCAAAGCCGACTTCACTCTCGTCAAGTCCCAAGCTCTTTTTGAAACTTCGACCTTCGCCTTCCCAAGACCTCCTTTAATGATTCGTCTCAAGCCTGTTAAAGCCGGCCGCGCTGAGATCGTGGCTATTGCAGTCCACCTCAAGGCCTTCGGTGACGACAAGAGTCAGCAGCGCCGTGAGATCGCTAATGGCGACCTTCAGAACTATGTCGCGGAACTGAAAGCCGCTGAGCCCGACCTCCAGGTCGTGATCCTCGGTGACTTTAATCAGCCGCTTATCCAAGAGTCCGAGCGCAAAGTCTTCAGCCCCTGGTTTGAGCGCTCGGGTAGTTATACCGTGAAAACGGATGTCCTCGTTCAACGAGGCGACTACAGCTATTTCTCAGGTCAATATTCGCTGATCGATCACATCATCACGACGAACAACTTTCTCCTCGCCGAGCCAGTCATCGTCAAACTACAAAACGTGGTCCCAGGCTACGAAGCCAATGCATCGGATCACTTGCCAGTGATCACTCGCCTGCCCTAATCGTTAGACAGAAGAAGAGCCCTCAAGCATCGCTGCTTGAGGGCTCTTCTTTTTGGTATCACGCAGGCTTATCGAACTGGCAATTTCAACTCGGAAAGAAAGGCCGTGGCTTCGCGGTGACTTCTGAGCCGAATCCATTGAATGGAAGCATAGTCAGGCGACTGCATAAAGGCGGTATAGTTACGGCGATTGCGATGATAGCTCGTGAGGCTCCAAAGGATAATGGAATCTTTTTCCAAAAAAGTCTTACGAAAGGTCTCGACATTGCCGGTACCGGGCCAGAGTTCTTGTTTCGTCACAGCCCTTATGATCGCTCGTTTGGTCACCTGGTAGATGACGGTAAAAAAGTTGTAGTCGAGCCAGATAACCGTCGTAGCCCGTTCCCATTTGATAGCTCGTGACTGACCGTAATTGCCATCGAGCACCCAGGCATCTGGAATCAAAGCCCTCCGCACTCGACTCAGAAAAACGTCCTCAGGCGCCTCGGTCCAGTTCGGTCCCCAGTTTAAGGCGTCCATCTCGATGTAAGGAAGAGAGAGCGCGTGAGCCAGACGTTTGGCAAAAGTGGATTTGCCGGAGCCGCTGGTTCCGACCACATTGATTCTTTGCATGTCTGGCCACCGCAGAAGTTTTGATTAACGAACGCCCTGCGCCTGCATGAAGGAGAAGAAGAAAACCGCGTTAGGATCTTTCGCAACTTGCTTCAGCTCTTCCTGAGCGAGCCTCAGCGTCTCCTGATCGATATAATTGGCCTTGAGCAGCTGATCTTTGGCACTCAGTAGAATCTGGGTCCAGAATTCGATGTAGCGCTTTCGCTGCTCGGGCTGCCGGTTATCGAAATGCCAGGTCTTCACTTCGGTGCTGATATCCTGATAGCCCTGGGCGAGGAGGAGATTGCCAAGCTTCGCGCCCACGAAGGGATCGCCCGTTTGCTCGTGCTGGTAATCATTCATCGCCATCCAGTATTTCCAGACGTTCGGCGAATAAGGCTCTAAGAAAAAGCTGTGGTTCATAACTTCGGTGATATAGACCTTTGAGCCTTTTTTGAGGACGCGGCGCACTTCGCTCAAGACTCGCTCGGGGGAAGGAACATGCTCGAGCACCCAACAGATGAACGCGCCATCGAAGGTCATGGATTCAAAATCCATGTTGGTGGCATCCATTTGTTTGAGATCGTAGCGACCGCTGGCGTAGGATTTGGACTCGAGAAAGGCGCGAGCCGTTTTAAGCTGGGCATCGCTTTGATCGATACCTGTGATCTGGAGCGAGGGAAAGCGACGAAGCAGGATCTCGGATTGGGCGCCAACGCCAACACCAACTTCGAGAAGTTGATTCACGCCGGTGAGATCGAGATTACCGTAGATGGTTTGCTCGGTAAATTGAGCCTGATATTTGAGACGATCCTGCTCGACGGTGGAATAACCGTGAACATATCCTTCTTCACTCATTTTATTGGTACTGGTGCTAGGTTTTTTGGCCATGAGCTTCCCCTTGTTTCAAAACATCCTGCTACTTTACAGGAGAGTTCGATACTAGGGGAAGACGTGACTTAATTGGGGAACAAAAGTTTAAGAAAGTCTTGAGTGGCAACGGGGAGGATGATGGTCATAGCAGCGAGAACGAGGAATGCAGACGTCCAAAGGGCAAACGTCACAGCTTGAACCTGTGTATTGCGTTTGTGAATCTCTGTGAACTGTTCGATGACGGTTGCTTCATAAACCGCCAAACTTCTTTGCGAAAGGTAACGAATATCGGCCGACATTGGGATTGCTCCGGGCAAACGTGTTGTAGTGACCCAGCAGTAACAAGAGCTTGGCGCTTTGTCAATTCCGCTTTGGTCGTTTTATAAAATTCTGTGCCCTCCATTTGACATTTCGCAAGCTTGTATAATCTCAAAGCTTAAAATCATTAATATTTCGCAGAAAATGCCGAAAGGAGAGATGAATCTGAGGGAAATTTCCATGGCTGCTGAACCGTCGAAAGCTCGCGCAAAGGTGCGCAAAATCTTCAAGAAGGGCGACACTTACCAGTGTGGGCTCTGCGGCTTGAATTTTGCGACTCTACCCGAGGTTCAGGCCAACATGCGCGAATGCACCAAGACTTTCCTCGCCGAAGGCGGTGCGATTGAGGCTGCTCCGAAACGTTATCGCTGCAGCTTTTGCAAACGCGTGCATGATTCCATGGATAAGGCACGGGAGTGTTCGGTCAACTGCAAGAAAAAGATTGAAGTTCAGGCTCGCACGGAAGCTCGCATTAACGCTCCAGCATCAGCCGACGACAAGCTCAAGGCACTTGCTCAATTCGTGAAAGACCCAGCCGCTCTTACAGCCCTGAAAGCCGCTCAATCCACGCAGCAGGCCGGAGCCAAATCGCTCGGCGTTTACAAACCGAAGAAAACAGAGATTCTCGCCGGAGAAAACGTTAAATTCGTGCGGGAGAAAAATCTCTTTCGCTGCCTCAAATGCAAACAGCGCTATAAAACAGCTGAAGATGCCCGCATCTGCTGGGACGGTCACGGCGAAACCTATGTTACGCACCTAAAACCTAAATCTACCGATCCGCGCTACATTCTCGATGGCAAGAAATTCCGTTGTTCCAAATGCGAACGTCTTTACGGAGCCGTGGCCGATGCCATTAGCTGCCACGAAAGTCATTCTGTAGCGCCTGTTCAAAGGCCGAAAAAAGAAGAGGAAAGTGAAGCCTACTTCCGCGACGGCGCGAAGTACGTCTGCCGTAAATGTGGCAAAAAATATTTCAGTCGCGACGAAGTGGAAAACTGCTTTGCCTCGATTCACGAAAACTCCGAATCTGAAATCGAAGACATTCAGGAGGACCCCTCAATTGCGATCCCTCCGCCCAAACCTGCGATCAATAAAAAGGACGACGCGGAGAAGTTCTACCGTGACGGAGCCAAGTATGTTTGTCGCGGCTGTAGCAAGAAGTACTTCAGTCGGGACGAAACTCTTGCCTGTTTCGCGACCCATGATCATCCGGCCGAGAGCGAATAAAACGAAAGATCTTTGCAAAAGCGCAGCCGCGAAGTAATTTGGACTATAGGTTCAAAGGTAATTCCACGCTTTGACTGCTGCGAGAACACCTATGACTGCTCCTCTGGCTCCAAAGCGCCCTCAGCCCCCCAAGTCAGCTCTCCATCCCCATGATGACTGGAAATGGCTCGATAATATTGAAGATCCGAAGACAAAGAGCTATCTCAAGGCTGAAAATGCCTTCTACAAGAAATCGATGAAGCCACATGCTGCGCTGCAAAAGACTCTCTTTGAAGAACTCAAGGAAAGGCTTGCAGAGAATGACAGCAGTGTTCCCGAGCAGGATGGCGAATACTGGTATTACGTGCGCTTCGAGGAGGGTCAGCAGTACCCGATCTATTGCCGTAAAAAGGGCAGTCTCGAGGCCAAAGAGGAAGTCTATTTCGATCATAATGTCATAGCAAAGAAACATAGCTACTGCGACATCGGCTTTCTCGACATTAGCCCGAACCACAAGGTCTTGGCCTATGCGGTCGATCTCGAGGGCAGCGAGCGTTATAAAGTCATCATCAGAGACCTTGAAACCGGCAAAGAAAGCGATCCGGAGATCGACGGAATTTCGACCTGTTTCGAATGGAAGTCGAACCAGAGCTTTTATTACATCAAGCTCGATGAACACGATCGACCGCTCGAAGTCATGTTCCGAGACCTGGCGCTCAAAGAAAGCCAGACGATTTATCTCGAAAAGGACACGAGCTATTTTCTCGCACTCGATTCTTCAGAAAGCGAAGAGTACATCTTCCTTGGCTGCAACGGCTACGATGCCAATGAAGTCTGGTATCACCGCATTGCCGATAGCGGCACCGATTTTACTCTCTTTCTTTCTCGCGATGCCGAGCAGGAGTACGAACTCACTCATCATGGCGATCATTTTCTGATCGTCAGCAATTACAATGCTGTGAATTATCAAATCTATAAAACTCCGCTCCAAAAAATCGGCATTGAAAACTGGCAGGAGGTTCAGCCCTACGATCCAGAGATTCTGATCGAGAGTTTGAACGTCTTTAGAGATTTTTGGATTATCACCGAGCGCTATAAGGCCTTGCCGAGACTCAAAATCGTGCCTTTGATCGGCAATCAGGCTCCCTTCTGGATTGATATTCCCGAAGAGGCTTACGAGATCAACGTCGCCGAAGGGCGGGAATACAAAGCCGATGGTTTTCGCTTTTCCTATTCCTCCCCGAGGATGCCGCAGTCTCTCTATGAATTCGAAGTGGCGACCAAGACGCGCAAATTTCTCAAACGCCGATCCATCGGTTCGCGCCCATTCAGCGAAGACGATTATGTGGTGAGAAGACTCTGGGCGCCCTCACGCGATGGCAAACAGATTCCGATTACTCTGCTTCATCACAAGGACACCAAACTTTCGGCTCCACTCATTCTCCATTCCTATGGGTCCTATGGAGAAACCGTAGACGTGGATTACAGCAATTATCGGCTGGCTCTGGTCGATCGCGGTTTTGTCTATGCGATGGCGCATATTCGCGGCGGTATGGAGATGGGCCGCAGCTGGTACCTCGACGGCAAGCTCGACAGGAAGTGGAACACTTTCAACGACTACATTGATTGTGCGGATTTTCTGATCAAGGACGGCTGGACAAAAGAGGGCCAGATCATCGGCGAAGGTTCAAGTGCCGGCGGCATGCTCATGGGTGTCGTGGCCAATGAACGGCCGGAACTCTTTCTCGGCATCGTGGCATCCGTGCCCTTTGTCGACGTCCTCAACACGATGCTCGATCCCGAGCTACCCCTGACAACGCTCGAATACAAGGAGTGGGGCAATCCTAACGATCCCATCGTTTTGGAGCGTATCAAGAGCTATTCCCCATACGACAACGTCAAAGCCCAGGACTACCCGCATATGCTGGTCGTCGCTGGACTCCACGATCAGAGGGTTCTCTATTGGGAAGCAGCTAAGTGGGTGGCGAAGTTGCGAGACCTCAAAACGAACGACAAGACTCTTTTGCTCAAGATCGAAGACGATTCGGGACACAGTGGAGCTTCGGGACGTTATGATTCTTTGAAGGAAACGGCCGAGGAGCTGGCCTTTATGGTGATGCTCAAAGAAAAGTTTATCGATCCAGTGAAGGGCTGATTATTTTTTGCTGCTGGGGGGAGTCTGTACGCACTGCGCGTGCATGATTCCCCACTCCTGATTGGAAAACATTTTCTTCTCAGAGGAATAAAGGAACGATCGCTGATCGCGGTCGTAGGTGATGGCTTCCTGCTGAGCCAGTCCTTTGATTTTA